>CAVFDO010000160.1:0-2336 GCA_963621095.1 bacterium | reverse complement strand
TCAAAGTTCTTTAAAATGATTGCTTGTAATTCATCATCAGAATATTGACTTGTTCCAAAAGAACGTACATATACGGAGATAGGTTGTTGTACACCAATCGCATATGATAGTTCTAATTGACACTTATGTGCTAAACCATTTGCGACAATATTTCTACAAACATATCTAGCGTAGTAAGCTGCAGAACGATCTACTTTTGTAGGATCCTTGGATGAGAAGCATCCTCCACCAATAGGTGCGTATCCACCATACGTATCTACAACGATTTTTCTGCCAGTTGTTCCAGAATCTCCCCAAGAACCACCTAATACGAATGAACCAGATGGGTTGATTAGATACTTTGTATTTTCATCAACTAAACTTGGATCAATGACTGGTTTAATAACTTTTTCCATGATGCACTTTTTGATTTCATCTTGTGTTACATCAGCTGTATGTTGTGTAGATACAACAACTGTATCTACTCTATGAAGTTTTCCATCTACATATTCAGCAGTTACTTGTGTTTTACCATCTGGTCTTAAGAATGGTGTTTCTCTTCTCACTTCTTCTAGTTTTTTAGCGAGTTTATGAGCAGTCATGATGGCATAAGGCATAAGTTCCTCAGTTTCATCGTCTGCGTATCCAAACATGATACCTTGATCACCTGCAGAAATCGTATCATGTGCTACAGCACCATTGATTTCAGAAGATTGTTTGTTTACCTTAACTAGCACATGATAGTCTTCTGTATAACCAATTTCTTTCATTGTACTTAACGCAATTTTTTCGTAATCGATATTTGCCTTTGTACCAGCTTCACCATAGATGAGAATTAAATCATCTTTGATTGTTGTTTCTACAGCCATATGGCTTTCAGGATCTTGACGAAGTGCTTCATCAAGGATGGAATCTGAGATTAAATCACAGACTTTATCTGGATGACCGCTTGTAACGGATTCAGATGTGAAATAAAATTTTGACATTAAAAAAACCCTTCCTTTCGTTTGTCTTTTTCAACGAAAATTGAAAGAGGTGTTTTACTCTTTCTTAATCGCTACCAGCTGTACCACCTTATTTATTTTTTTTATAAACAGGTTGGTATGAGGGTTATAGAGCTGATTCTCTTACCTCATTCTTGATTAAAGACATGCATATTAAACCATTCATTGATACTAAGGTCAAACGACATATTTCAAGATGTGTAAAAGAAATTAAGAAATAATCATTAAACATGATGATATAATCATGTTATTGGAGTACACGCTTATGAATTTTAAACTAGATCCTAAAACAAAAGAACTGACAATTGCGATGTCAATTGCTGGTATTGTGATTGTTTCATTTTATTTAATTATTTCTCATTTGAATATTTTAGGTGGAGTGATTGCGGCAATCTTTAACGCATTATTACCATTTATATTTGGTATCTGTTTTGCGTTTATTCTCACACCTTTAAGAAATCTAACAGAAGAGAAACTATTATCGAAATATGAAATGTCTCAAAAGAAAAAAAGAGTGATTGCGGTAACAGTTTCTATGTTAACAATGATTATCATTCTTGTTGGATTCTTTGCCTTATTAGTTCCACAAGTGATTTCTTCTATTTCTACATTTGTTGGAAATTTATCGAATTATATTACAAACTTACAATCAACAGTTGAACAATTTGTTGGTGGTGATACAGAAGCATTAGATGCGATTACAGATGTTTTATTGAATGGTGCTTCACAATTAGCAAAGTGGATGACAACTGCTTCAGGTGGATTAAGTAAAATCGTTGTTTATGTAGGTGATGTTGTTACACAAATCATTAACTTCTTGATTGGTATTATTATTGCGTTATATCTATTACTTGATTCAGAGAAGTTTAAGAAACAGATGAAGAAAGTAACGTATTGTATCTTACCTGAATCTGTTGCGACAAGTTTTATTTCTGTTTGTAAATTAACGGCAGATATGTTCTATAAATTCATATCTGGGAAAGCAATTGATTCATTGATCATTGGAATCATTTGTTATATTGGATGTAAGATTTTGAATATGCCATATGCGGTATTAATTGCATTAGTTGTTGGTCTAACAAATATGATTCCTGTATTTGGACCATTTATTGGTGCGATTCCTTGTTTGATTATCTTAGTGATGATTGATTGGGTTAAGGCCGCAGAATTCTTAGTATTTATTATCATCCTTCAACAATGCGATGGTAATATCATAGGACCTTATATCTTAGGAGATGCGGTAGGTCTACCTACTTTGTGGGTTATGTTCGCAATTATTGTTGGTGGTGCTTTATTTGGAGTTGTAGGTATGTTTATTGGAGTTCCTACTTTTGCGGTAATCTATACGTTAGC
>CAVFDO010000159.1:0-2390 GCA_963621095.1 bacterium | reverse complement strand
AGAGTAACTATTCTGATCTTTCTAATAATAGTTGCGTTAGCAACTTTTTTTATATTTGATAATTCACCCAATTTCCTTGTTTAAATCGAATACCTAATAAGATAAATCTAGATAGCTGATCAGACAAAACACCAATCCAGATACCCACTAATCCTAATGGCCATACTACAACTAATAAATACGTTACGATAGAACGAATAATCGTTACAGAAATCAAAGAAGCAACTAATGTATATTTGACATCACCAGCACCTCTTAAACAACCACCAAATATAATTTGCGATATTTGGAATAAAACAATGACCATAATGAATCTAGAAATTAATGTACCATCATCTAAAATATCTTTTTGTGAGAAAAATAATCCAAATAAATCTCTACCAAAGAAGAATAGGATTAAAGCTAATATGATTGATATCATAGCACCAACAAATTGACATGTATTTCCATAAGAACGAGCTTTTTCTGGATTTTTTTCTCCTAAGGATCTACCAATTAACGCAACTGCAGCTACTTGCATACCATCCCCAAAAGAGAATCCTAATGTTAAAAAATTCATACCAACGTTGTGTGCCGCAAAAGCATCTGTACCAAGTCTTGCCGCAAGTAAAGAAGTGACAAGAAATCCAACACGCATTGCGATATTTTCCGCTAATATATTACTTCCTAAATTTGTGATAGAAGATAATGTAGTAGCAACTGGTCTGATTTTTTCTTTGATTATATAAGGTATTGAAACATAACTATCTTTTTTGAATAAGGAATGAATTGACATGATACTAGCAACAACAGTTCCTAATACAGTGGCTACAGCAGCACCAAATAATCCCCATTTAGGAAATCCAAGATTTCCATTGATCAATAAATAGTTGAAACAAATATTAACAAGAGAAGAAGCAATATTCGTTGTCATCGCAATCTTTGTGTTTCCACTACCACGCTGAGCAGCATTAATAATCATCGATATGACATTGAATATCATACCGCCTTGAATGACTTTGAAATACGTGACAGCAGCAGTATGTGTATCAGAAGATGATCCGGCAAATTGAATGATTGGATTCGCAAATATAATTGAACAAATGGATAATAAAACACATAAAACAAGAGCGATGGAAAATGCAGTCACCAAAACTTCATTTGCGTTTTTTCGATTATCTTGTCCTCTTCTTCTTGCAACTAATGCACTGACTGCGACATTTATTGCAAAGAAAAAACAAAGTGAAATAAATTTTGGCTGTGTTGTTAAACCGACTGCACTAACCGCATAAGTCCCTAATGAAGATACCATCATCGTATCTATCATACCTGCGAGTGATATAAAAAAACTTTCTAAAACTGCAGGCCAAGCAGTAGAAATCGTATCCTTCATTAATGTCATTCGATCCATAATAAGTTACTCCTTAATATGTATTCCATTATATTCCTTAACAACTGAAATAAATTTCCGAAAATAGATATGTTAGAATAAATGCGATAAGAGGTATATAAATGACAAGACAATATTGGAAACCATCAAACATGTTAAATCCGGTACCAGCAGTATTAATTACATGTAAAGATGAAAATGGAAAATCAAACGCAATGACAGCCGCATGGGCAGGAACAATTTGTTCTGATCCTGTAATGGTGTCTGTATCTATCCGTAAGAATCGATATTCACATGATATTATCCAAAGAACTGGTGAATTTGTCATGTGCTTAACAAATCGTGACATGGTTAGAGCTACAGATTATTGTGGAATCTATAGTGGTGCAAAGGTTGATAAATTCAATCTACCTGGAAGATTACATATTACAGAAGAACCCGCAAAGTTAGTGAATGCGCCATGTATTAAGGAGAGTCCAGTTTGTTTAGAATGTAAAGTAAAACAAGTTATAGAATTAGGTTCGCATGATATGTTTATTGCGGAAGTTGTTAGTACAGATATTGATGAAGGATTATTAGATGAAAATGGAAGATTGGATTTACAAAAAGCTGATTTGATGGCATATAGTCATGGCGAATATTATGCGTTAGGAAAGAAGTTAGGGAAATTTGGATTTACTTCTTTAAAAAGTGAACAAGAAGAGAATTTAAAAGAAGTTAAAACACCAAAAGGTAATCGCACAAATTTTAAGGGTAGAAAGAAAAATCGTAAGCATAATTGAATATCAGATAAAAGGCTCACATTTGAAGTGAAGTGAGCCTTTTTGAACCTCTTTTGGTTATTTTAACTTTGTAATTTCTTCTTTTGATAAACCAGTATATTTCACAATCTTATCTATTGGTTCTTGTTCCAATAACATTTGTTTCGCAAAAGAAAGCTTTTCTTCTACTTTTCCTTCTTTTCTTCCTTCTTCTTTGGACTTATTAAACTCTTCGGCATATAGATCTCTTACATAGTCTC
>CAVFDO010000158.1:0-2416 GCA_963621095.1 bacterium | reverse complement strand
GTATCACTTTCTGACATCACTGCGCTTGGATGATTAATCAAAGCCATAACTTCTTTTTCTAATGCATCGTTCGCTAACATATCATCTGCACAAATCAATTTGATAAATTCACCTGTACAATGGTTTAAACAATTGTTCCAATTTCCACTCATTCCTAGATTCTTTTCATTAAGAAATAGTTTTACTCTTGAATCAGAATAACTTTGAATCACTTCTACAGTTTTATCTTTTGAATGATCATCACAAATCACAAGCTCTATGTTTTTGTATGTTTGATTTAAGATACAATCAATTGTTTCTGAAATATAATCCGCATTGTTATATGATGGAATACAAACACTCACTAATGGAAGATTATTTGTTGTCATGTTCTTTTTTCTCCATTAATGCGATTTTTTGTGTTAATTCTTTAATTTGTTCAGATTGTTTAGAAACTGCACTTGTCAAACGAAAAATAATCACCAAAGTAAAAATAAATCCCAAAAAGAAAATCATATTGATAGGTAAGGCAATCCCCATCAAATTAGCTAATAGATTTAAAAATCCAGGGAATATCGTTACTAACAAAACACAAAACAATAATAAGAGCCAAGTTAATGTATATTGAAGATTTAATTTCTTTTGTTTAATTTGACTTACAAACAAAGAAAATGTAAGTAAGATCAAAATAATCAACACAATTCTTAATTGATATGTCATATATCACACCTTATACTTTCTTAGATTTTCAATCAATATCGCTAAAGATACTTTAATCATGTAATACACAGATTTACCTGCGCTAATAGAAGAAACACCACCCTGTCTTTCTTTCATTTGTACAGGAACTTCTAAAACTTTTAAATTTCTTTTTAATAACGCAACAATGCTTTCTGGTTCTGGATAATCTCTTGGATAATCTTTTGCGAATAACGCAATGACTTTTCGATTACACATACGGAAGCCAGAAGTAGGATCAGTAATTGTTTTACCTGTTAATAAATGAATCAATTTTGTAAAATAAACGATTCCTACTCTTCTCATGAATGTAGATTGAAATCCTTCATTGTTAATAAAACGAGATCCTATCACCATATCAGCTTGATTAGCTTCTAAAGCTTCAACTAATGTAGATAAATATTTTGGGTCATGTTGTCCATCCCCATCTACTTGTACCGCAACATCATAATCATTTTCTAGTGCGTATTTATAACCTGTTTGTACAGCTCCACCAATTCCCAGATTAACTGGTAATGCGATATGGTTGATATTGTTTTGTTTTAAAATTTCTAATGTGCTATCTGTAGAACAATCATTGATTACAACATAATCAAAATCAGATGCATCTTTTTCAATCACCTTTACTGTATTTAAAATGTTTTCGCTCTCATTAAAAGCTGGAATAATAATTAATTTTTTCATAATAAAAATAGTGGCAGCCTTTTTTGCCACCACTATTTTACTATATTTCCCCTAAAACTTAAATGTATCCTTTAAACCTAACCACTTTTGATCTTTATCAGATAGATTTAAGGCTGTACCATCTGTTAAATGATATCCTTCTGCACTTGCGCTTCCTTGGTATTCGCCTTCTAATTGAGGCCATTCAATCCCAATTTCAGGATCATTCCAAGCAAGTCCACCCTCATCATTTGCGTGCCAGAAATCATTTACTTTATAACAGAATTCTGCTTCATCACTCAACACTAAGAAACCATGTGCGAATCCTTCTGGAATCAAGAATTGTTTCTTGTTTTCAGCTGTCAATTCTACACCATACCATTTTCCATATGTCCTAGAATCGCTTCTCAAATCTACTGCGACATCAAACACAGAACCTCTAACAGCTCTTACTAATTTACACTGTGGAAAATTCTTTTGAAAATGTAGTCCTCTTAATACACCTTTAACAGACATGGATTGATTATCTTGAACAAAGTTGATATCAAATCCTGCTTCTTTCATATCATTTTCATTGTATGTTTCCATGAAGTAACCTCTGTTATCTCCATGAACAGCTGGTGTAATCACACACAATCCTTCAATGCCACCAACATTCTTTTCTACACTAATTTGTCCCATCTTATAGATTCTCCATATCTAATTCATCAATATATCTCTTAACTGCATCTTGCCATGTTGGTAATGGTGTAAAACCATTTTCAACAAGTTTTGATTTATCTAGTCTAGAGTTAAATGGTCTAGCTGCTTTACTCAAACCATATTCTTCTGTTGTAACTGGAGTTACTTTTGTGGAATATCCTGCAACTTTATAGATTTCTTTTGTGAAGTCATACCAAGAAATATATCCACCTTCATTTGTTGCGTGATAATAACCATACTTATCTGTTTCAATCATATCAACAAGTAATCTAGCTAAATCAAATGTATAAGTTGGCGTACCAATTTGATCATTGACTACTTTCACTTCATCATG
>CAVFDO010000157.1:0-2549 GCA_963621095.1 bacterium | reverse complement strand
TTTTTTTCTTGTATAAGATTGTCTCGCTTTAACTTTGGCTTGGATTTCTTCCATCGCAGCTTTTTGATTTAATATAATTGGAATAACAATTGGATTTCGATTTGTTTTCTTAAAGAGATATGGCTCTAAAGAAGAACGAATACAATTCTTTAATTCACCAAATGTTGTTCTTTGTTGCATCTTTTTCTTTAAAGCATCATATACAATCAATTCTGCTTCTTTTAATAAAGTTTGTGATTCTTTAATATAAACAAATCCACGAGATACGATATTTGGTCTACATAAGATCTTATTATATCTAGAATCGATTGTAACAATAACAGCTACTAAACCATTTTCTGCTAGAATCTTTCTATCTTTAATGACAGAAGTACTTAATCCAGAAGCATCATTTCCATCTACATAGATTGCATCTGTTTGAATACGTTCTTTTGCTTCAAAGACTTCTTCATTTCTCAATACTAGTACATCACCATTAGCACAAACGAAACAATTTTCTTCTGGAACACCAGTAGTCATAGCTGTTTGAACATGTTGTACTAACATCTTATATTCTCCATGATTAGGCATGAAATATTTTGGCTTGATCAAATTTAACATTAACTTCTGTTCTTCTTGTGGAGCGTGTCCAGTTGTATGGAAAGAAGTTAAAGGGGAGTTTGTGATAACATTTGCTCCAACACGTGTTAGTTGGTTGATAACACCACCTACAGATACACCATTACCTGGAATTGGGTTGGATGAGAATAGTACAGTATCACCTGGAAGAATCTTGATGAAACGATGCGTTCCATTTGCGATTCTACTGAGTGCTGCCATAGGTTCACCTTGAGAACCAGTACATACAATACAAATCTGATTTGGTGATAATGTATTTAATTCATTACCAGTAATGAAAGAAGAATCAGGAATATTGATATAGCCAAGTCTTCTTCCAATTTCTAGGACATTTTCCATGCTTCTACCAAATACAGCTACTTTACGATTACATGCAACTGCAGCCTCTAAAATCTGTGCTAAACGATATGTATTTGAAGCAAACGTAGAAACAATCAAACGACCAGGTGTCTTTGCCATTTGTTCGTTGATTGCTTGTGCGACTTTTCCTTCTGAAATAGACCAACCAGGTACAGAGGAGTTTGTAGAATCACTCATTAATAATGTAACTCCAATTTGTCCAATATAAGCCATTTTCTGATAGTCAGAATTCTTTCCTACAGGTGTTAAATCAAATTTAAAGTCACCTGTTTCAAAGATTCTACCATTAGGTGTATTCACTAATACACCATAGGAATCTGGAATAGAATGGACAGTATCTACAAAGCCAATTGTAAAATATTTAGTTCTGATTCGTGTTTCTTCAGAATCAATTTCACGAATCTTCACACTTCTTAACATGTGATGTTCATCTAATTTCTTTTCAATCAATGCTTTAGCGAAAGGACCAGCCCAAATTTCTTTGATTCGAACTTGTTTCAAGAAAAATGGTAAACCACCAATATGATCTTCATGACCATGTGTAATCACCAAAGCTTTGATTTTTTCTTGATTTTGTTGTAAATAAGAATAATCAGGAATGACATAGTCTACACCTAATAGACCACTTTCCGGGAACATGACGCCACAGTCAATGATAATGATTTCATCATCATGTTCAACGCAATACATGTTTTTACCGACTTCGCCAAGTCCACCAATAGCGTAGACAAGAGTATCCGTTTTATGATTGATAATTACTTCTTTTTCTTCTGCAATCTCAGAATAACGAACGTTATTTCGAGTGCTCTTTCTTTTTGTTTTTGTTTCACTCATTATTATAATTTCTCCAATATTAAAAACTACATAATACTTTATAAGGCAAAAATATTATAACATTATTTTATTTGAAAATAACAAGAAGCTCGTTATATTACAAGAGCTCCTTCAATTTCTTTAAATGGTTCATTTGCGTTAATGCGATCATAGAACAATGTTCCAGAAAAATGGTCAATTTCGTGTTGCAAAACAATTGCCAAATAACCTCTAGCACGAATTGTAATATCTGAATTTGTACAGAGATCAAATGCTTTTACAGTGACTCTAGCACTACGAACAACATAACCTTCATGTTGTTCAACAACAGATAAACAACCTTCACCACCATGTAAATAAGCTTTTTGTACCGAAGAAGATACAATTCTTGGATTTACCAACATATATTCAAAATGTTCTGGCTCTCCGTTTTTATCTAAATCATCTACTACAACAGCTGTCATTTGCTTCTTTACACCAACTTGGATTGCACTGATTCCAACCGCAGGTCTTAAATTGAATTTCTCTGCTTTTTCTTCATCTGTGCTGTCTTTTACATACTGTAACATTTCTCTAAGAAGTGTTTCATCTTCTTGACTTAATGGTAATGAAACTATTTCGCTTTTTTCACGAATAATAGGATCTGTATCTTTTACAATCGTATCATTATTTATTAACATAAAAAAACCTCCTTAGTATTCTAATCATATGCGTTAAAAATGTCAAAATGATGTTACAATATTTTCCATGACAAACGA
>CAVFDO010000156.1:0-2676 GCA_963621095.1 bacterium | reverse complement strand
AAAACAACAAAGAAAAAGACAACGAAGAAGAAAACAACAACGAAGAAAAAGGTGGCAGAATGAAAGAAGCAATCGTAGTAGGAGCAGGACTTGCTGGATGTGAAGCTGCATATCAGCTTTCTAAGCGTGGAATTCATGTCAAACTATATGAAATGAAACCACATAAAAAATCGGAAGCACATCATATGGATACTTTTGCGGAACTTGTTTGTTCTAATTCATTACGCTCCGATGCCTTAACAAATGCAGTTGGATTGTTAAAAGAAGAAATGCGTACAATTGGCTCATTAATCATGGGAGTTGCGGATGAGACTTCTTTACCAGCTGGTAGTGCACTCGCAGTTGATCGTACTTTGTTTTCTCAAAAGATCACAGAAAGAATACAATCTGATCCAAATATTGAAATCATTGATGAAGAAGTGGATTATATTCCTGATGTACCATGTATTATCGCAACAGGACCTTTATCTTCTCAAGCAATGGTTGATGCGATTGGAACAATCATTGAAAATAAGTATTGTTATTTCTATGACGCTGCAGCACCAATTGTCACTTTTGAAAGTATTGATATGTCCAAAGCATACAAGAAAAGTAGATATGATAAAGGTAGTGCTGATTATATCAATTGTCCAATGACAATTGATGAATTTAATTCATTTTATGACGCATTGATTACTGCAGAAGTAGCAGAAGTACATGGCTTTGAAAATGAAAAAGTCTTTGAAGGGTGTATGCCTTTTGAAGTAATGGCGAAAAGAGGCAGAAATACATTGTTGTTTGGTCCAATGAAACCAGTTGGATTAGATACACCAGATGGAAAAAGACCATACGCAGTTGTACAACTCAGACAAGATAACGCACAAGCTTCGCTTTATAATATTGTTGGTTTTCAAACACATTTAAAATGGCCAGAACAAAAAAGAATTATTCAGATGATTCCTGGACTAGAAAACGCAGAAATCGTTCGCTATGGTGTGATGCATCGTAATACATATATTAATTCTCCAATGGTATTAGATGAAACTTATGCTCTGAAAGATAGAAAAGATCTATTCTTCGCGGGACAAATGACCGGCGTAGAAGGTTATGTTGAAAGTGCTGCAAGTGGAATGCTAGCAGGAATCAATCTAGCACATATATTAAATGATGAAGAACCTGTAAAACCAGGTAATGAAACAGTGATTGGTTCTATGTCATATTACATTACACATGCGGATTCTAAAAACTTTCAACCAATGAATGCGAATTTTGGTATTGTTCATTTAAATAGTAGTGTTAAGAAAAAAGATCGTAAGAATGCATACGCTCCACAATCTTTAGAAATTATCAGAAAGTTAAAAGAAGATGGCAGACTTTGAAAAATCCTTAGATTCTTTTTTGAATCACATTGCCTTAAGCAGAACTGGTTCAAAAGATACACAAGATGCATATCGTAGAGATATTGAAAGATTCTTAACCTATTTAAGAGATAACAATATCTCTTCTTTTGAATCTGTGACAAAAGAACATATTGCGGATTACATCACACAATTAAGAAGTGGAAATCTTACAGGTACGAAATTATCTAATGCATCCTATGCAAGAAATTTATCTTCATTAAAATCGTTCTATCGGTATCTAAATCGACAAGAAGGAATTGAAAATAATCCAGTGATTCTATTCCATTCTGGAACTACTAAAAGAAAATTACCTGAATATTTAACATTTGATCAAATGGAAACATTACTTAATTCTTTTGATTTAACAAATGATGTTGATATTAGAAATCGTTGCATGTTAGAAGTTATCTATGCATGTGGTTTGCGTGTATCAGAATGTGCTGGTTTAAAACTATTAGATATAAATATCAAAGAAAGATATTTAAGTGTATTAGGAAAAGAAAGTAAAGAAAGAATGATTCCATTCTATCCAAGATGTGCACAATTATTAGAATATTATATTCAGAATGTAAGACCTACTTTCATGAAAAATAAAGAAGAACATGGTTTTGTGTTTGTGAATCAAAAAGGAAAACCAATTTCTTCTAGAAGTATTCAAAATATTTGTGAAAAAGCAGGAATTCAATCAGGTATTGAAATGCATGTGCATCCTCATATGATTCGTCATTCTTTTGCGACACATCTATTAGACAATGGTGCAGATCTTAGAATTGTACAAGAATTACTAGGACATGAAAATCTACAAACAACACAAATCTATACACATGTAACACAAGATCGTTTAACAAAAGTTGTAGAGTTAGCTCATCCACATTCTAAAACAAATCAAAAATGAGTTCTTTTATTTTTCTTGTAAGCGTGTACAATAGTACTAGAGGTATGGTACATGTCAGTATTTGAAAATGATCAACAATATTTAGCTAAAATTAGACGTATGGTTGTAGATGATCCAATGCGTATGATATCTGAAGTACATGAAGCTCATTACTTATTTGAAAATAATGTTATTTCAGAAGAATGTTATAAGAAAGTAAAAGAAATTGCTCAACAAGCAAATATATTTAAAACAAGTAAAGAATAAATTCTTTAACAAGTGATTCCGAATTTGGAATCTTTTTTATATACTAAAATCTAAAGCGCTTACATAAATTGTAAGTTTTTATGATAAAATGCTTTTAAAGAGGGTTTATGAATACAGTTGTTTCATTGTTGTTATTAATTGTTTGTAGTTCATTTC
>CAVFDO010000155.1:0-2687 GCA_963621095.1 bacterium | reverse complement strand
TACATTCATGCATATAAACAATTGCCTTATATTCAACATGTTTTAGAAATCTTTATTACAGGTAAAACACCAATCTACGAACAACTAAAAGGCATCGGACTTGAAAAGAAAAAGATTACAGATACCATTGATCATATCCTAAAAGGTGTCATGGTAAATGATTGTGGAAGTTGTTCAGTAAAAGAGTTATGTGAGAAAGTGGAAGGACTCAGAGAAATTCATAAAAGCACAAATTTTTAACGTGCAATCAAGCGCTTACATGTTATAATACATTCATAGTGAAAAAGGAGAAAACAACTATGGCATTAGTAAATGTTTCATCAGCTTTAAAGAAAGATGAAATCAAAGAATTATTACTTTCACAAGAATCACCAAAGTATGAATTTGTTAAGATGAAGACTGCAATTGAAATGCAATTTGAAGTAACAGATGACGGTTCTCATGGTGATTTAGCTAACTACACAAAGGGCCTAATTAAAAAGCAACCTTGGGGTTCTGTTCTTATGTTAAGAGTTCTTAACGATGGACAAGCTTTTACAGGCGGTAAAGTATAAGAAAAAGACATAAAAAGACATTCAAATGTCTTTTTTGTATAGGAAAGTAAAAAAGGAGAAAATAATTATGGCATTTCCAAAAGGTTTTTTATGGGGTGGCGCTACAGCCGCTAACCAATTTGAAGGAGGATGGGACGCAGATGGCAAAGGTGCCTCTGTTCCAGATCACATTCGTGGAGGAACAGTAACAGAACCACGTTTATGGGATAAAGAAATTGATTCCTCTGTTTATTATCCTTCACATGAGGCAACAGACTTCTATCATCATTATAAAGAAGATATTGCCTTATATGGTGAAATGGGATTTAAGTGCTATCGTATGTCTATCAACTGGGCAAGAATTTATCCAACAGGAGAAGACGCTGAACCAAATCAAGCAGGTTTAGATTTCTATCATAATGTATTTGCGGAATGCAAGAAATATGGCATTGAACCATTGGTTACAATTTCACACTATGAATTACCATGGACATTAAGTGAAAAATACAATGGTTGGGTTGGCAGAGAATGTATTGATGCATTCGTTAAATACGCTACAACATTATTTACAGAATACAAA
The DNA here is from genome assembly GCA_963621095.1 of bacterium. GTDB lineage: Bacteria > Bacillota_I > Bacilli_A > Erysipelotrichales > Erysipelotrichaceae > Bulleidia. Next base: position 1,574 of record CAVFDO010000155.1, on the reverse strand, counting down.
GATGAAGTAAAATACTGGCTCACATTTAATGAAATCAACTGTGGTGCACAATCCTTCGGTAGAATTCTATCTTTAGGAATGTTAGGTGAAGACCATAAGCCAATGTTTAAAGTAGACGAAACACCAGAAGAAGCTTCTGATCGTTTCACAGCTTTACATAATCAATTCGTAGCTTCCGCTAAAGCAGTGAAGATTGGACATGAAATTAATCCAGATAATAAGATTGGTTGTATGATTGCGGGATCTATGGTTTATCCATTCACACCAAATCCACTAGATAACAAAGACGCACAAGATAGAATGAATCTATCTAACTGGTTCTGTGGAGATGTACAAGTAAGAGGTCATTATCCATACTATGCTAAGAGATACTTCAAAGATCATAACGTAACAGTGCGTATGGAAGAAGGTGATCTAGATATCATCAAAGATGGTTGTGTTGATTTCTATTCTTTCTCATACTACATGAGCTCTTGTGCTTCTGTTGATCCAGAAACACAAAAGACCGCAGGTAACTTATTCTCGGGTATTAAGAATCCATATCTTAAGGCAAGTGACTGGGGTTGGCAGATTGATCCAATGGGATTAAGAATCTACCTCAATGAAGTATATGGAAGATATGAAGTTCCACTCATGATCGTTGAAAATGGATTGGGTGCAGTTGATGAAAAGAGTGAAGATGGAAAGATTCATGATTCCTATCGTATTGACTATATGAGAGATCATATCAAGGCAATGGAAGAAGCAATTGAAGATGGTGTAGATCTCATGGGTTATACAATGTGGGGATGCACAGACTTAGTATCTGCTTCTACAGGTGAAATGAAGAAACGTTATGGATTTGTCTATGTAGATAGAGACAATGATGGTAATGGTGATATGCACAGAGAAAGAAAAGATTCTTTTTATTGGTATAAAAAAGTTTGTGAATCAAATGGAGCTGATTTAGACTAAAATCGTTAATTCAAGAAAGGGGTGATAAGTGTGAATGAAGAAAGAAGTATTCATCATATGAAATGTTATTTGTTTCGTAGGGCACAAGAAAATTGGCATTTAAGTTCATTGGAAGTCCTAAAGATATTTCAAGAAAATCAATTGTTTGAATACATTCATGATTGTTATGATGTACTTCATTTGTCATCTTATCACCTCGCATTACAAGATTTAGAAACGATTTTAAAAAATAGAGGTATAACGATATGAAAGAGTTAGAAATTGGAATGTTGTTATATCATGGAAGTTATGCAGAGATAAAAGATATTCAGCTTTCAGAATGTGCTTCTGGTAAAGATTTTGGGAAAGGTTTTTATCTAACAACGGCTTATGATCAAGCAAAAAAGTTTGTTCGACTTTCTGTAAAATGAAATAAAACATTAGGAAAGATAGATGAAGATACGAACATTGGTTTTGTGAATGTCTATAAAGTGATATCTTTAGAAAATATCAATGCACACTATTTTGAAGGTGCTGATGTAAATTGGCTTCATTTTGTTGTGGGAAATAGAGATAACAATTTATTATTTAGGCAAGAATACCCTGACTGAAACTTTTTCCAGTTAGGGATGAATTGCCCA
>CAVFDO010000154.1:0-2794 GCA_963621095.1 bacterium | reverse complement strand
TTTACGGTCGTAGTTCAGCTTCATAAAAACGGCTCCTTTTGAATATTATACCACAAGATACAACACCATACAACATCCGTACAACATATTTTTAAAAAATTTTGACACGAAAAAAGCGGCTGTTAAGCCACTTTTGAGAGTTTTAGTCATTTTGAAGTATTAAAGTACCGCTTGAAAATAGTGTTTGGAAAGAAATTAGAGATTAATTGTTTCTTGTTCATTTTATTTTGTATTAAAATAAATCTAACGAGGAATATAATATGTTAGATCAATTACGTCATTTTCAAGCGATTGTTGAGTGTGGTTCTTTTACAGAAGCTGCTGAACAATGCCATATATCACAATCGGCGTTATCTCAACAAATTCAATCTTTAGAAATGGAACTTGGAACAAAGCTATTAAATCGTGATAAAAGAAAGATTTCATTAACAGAAGCTGGAGAACATTTCTATCGTAAATCTTTGATTCTTGTTGCGGATTATGAAAGACTTGTAAGAGAAACTTTGAAAATCGCTAATGGAAAAGATATCGCATTGAAGATTGGGGTTCTATTATCTTATGGTGGAGAAGAACTGCAAAAAGCTATATCTGCATTTTCTAGGAAGTATCCAGATATTAATATTAAGATCGATACGGATAATCATGAAGCATTGCGTGAGAAATTACTTCGTGAAGAGTTGGATATTTTGTTGTCGGATCAAAGACGTGCATTCTTTAACAGTGCGAATAATGTCATTGTTCAGAAAAATCAATGTTTTATAGAAATCGCAAAAGACAATCCAATTTCTAAATTAGAGAAAGTAACAAGTGCAGATTTAAGAAATACACCTTGTATCTTAATTTGTAACAAAGGACAAGAATTTGAAGAAAAACAATATTATCAAACAACATTTAATATTGAAGGAGAATTCTTATACGCAAATAGTTTAAAAGAAGCTAGATTGATGGTCGTTAGTAATCAAGGATATATCCCAATTGATGGTGAACCAGTTTTATCACATTTCTCTCAAACAATAGAAAGAGTTCCTTTCTATGTTAGAGATACACAGTTTGAAAGAAATCTATGTATCTTCTGGGAAAAAGATAATTCAGGATATCTAATTGAAGACTTTGCGGAAATATTAGAAAATGAATTTCGTAAAAACAAGAAAATAGAAGGGTGACCTTCTATTTTTGTGTGTATAATAGTTACTATTATGAATAAAGAAATAAGATTTGCGTTATTAAAAACATCACCAATTATGGTCAGCTACTTCTTTGTATCTTGTGCGTATGGCTTAGTTATGGCACAAGGCGGATTTGGATGGATCTGGTCAGCAATTTGTTCGATGTTTATTTATACAGGTGCTTTTCAGATGGTACTAGCATCTTTCTTTGCGACTGGTGCTACTATATTTACTGTACTTTTGACTTGTGCATTTATGTCTACTAGACAAATCTTCTATGGATTATCGTACTTGGATGATTTTAAGAAAACTGGTAAGAAATTACCCTACATGATTCATTCTTTAACAGATGAAACGTATGCGTTATTGAATTCAATCACAGAATATCCTTCAGATTTAGATAAAGCTAAAACACAATTTTATATTCAGCTCTTTTCTCAAATGAGTTGGATATTAGGATCCGTTGTTGGCGGTTTGGCAGGGAATTTAATTCCAACAAATGTACAAGGAATTGATTATGCGTTGACTGCTTTGTTTATTACCATCGTTGTAGATCAGTGGAGAAATACAACAGATCATGGACCAGCTATCATTGGTGGTGGATGTTCCATTCTCTTTTTATTATTGATTGGTGCTGATAATTTCTTGTTGCCATCGTTATTAGTTACAAGTGGATTATTGATGTTAGGAATCAATAAAGGAGGTAGCCATGAATAAGTTAACTGCCGCAATTCTTATCGTAATATGTTCTTGTATTATTTATCTAGAAAGATCATTACCATGGCTTGCCTTTGGAAAAAGAACAATGCCATCCAAAATCAAAAAACTTTCTGATTTATTACCATCAGCGTTAATGGCGATACTAGTTGTTTATAGTTTAAAGGGTTTAACATCTGCAGATTTTCATTCCGCAATCGCATTGATTATTTCCTCTATCTTTACTGCGTTGATTCATATTTATAAAAAGAATCAGATCTTAAGTGTATTTTTAGGAACTGCTGTATATATGATTTTATTGAATTGTTTCTAAAATAAAAGCCAACTGAGAAGTTGGCTTTTATTTACAATAGTGTATTCGATTTTCATCAAAACGGTTTTGTTGATCACGGGATTCTGCAGGGTATCCAATAGGGAACAAAGAGAATGCATGTAAATGAGATGGTATCTCTAATATCTTTTCTATTTCTTTCATTCGATCTTCTAATGGTGCAATTCCAATCCAAACACCGCCTAGTCCTAAAGAATCGGTTTCTAACCACATATTTTCCTGGGAAATAGACAAATCGATTTGAGCGAACATTGGTGCAGGCAAGTTATCAGTTTTATAAACTGGTACGATAACTACAGGTGCATTCGCGCATGGTGTAGCGTACGGTGTTGCCTTAGATAATGCTTCAATCTTTTCTTTGTTTTCAACGACATAAAATTCCCAAGGCTGTTGGTTGCAGGCGCTAGGTGCTTGCATACCTGCTTTTAAGATTTGTAGGATTTTTTCTTGTTCGATTGGTTGTTGTGTGAACTTACGCACACTGACTCTATGATAAATTTCGTTCATAATACTCCTTAATTCAATCTGTTTTTAATTTCAAGAACTTTCTCTTTTGTTAGACCTGTACAATCAACGATTG
>CAVFDO010000153.1:0-2844 GCA_963621095.1 bacterium | reverse complement strand
TACATAACACTTTTATTACGTCATTGAATTTAATTTCTTAACTTAATGACATTGTTTACATGGTATTAATATGGAAATGAAGTCTGGAAGCGTAAGTGCAATTGTAGGTCCTTCTGGAAGTGGAAAATCTACTATCGCAAAATTAATTGCATCATTTTGGAATGTGAATTCTGGTTCTATAAAAATAGGAGGAGTTGATATTAGAAATTTATCTTTTTCGGATTTTAATAGAATGGTAGCTTATGTTAGCCAAGATAATTATCTATTTAATGAAACAGTTTTAGAAAATATCAGACAGGGTAATCCTTCAGCAACTGATGAAGAAATTATAGCAATCACTAAGAAAAGTGGCTGTTATGAATTTATTATGCAATTAGAAGATGGATTTAATACGATTGTTGGAGGAGCTGGAACGCATTTATCTGGTGGTGAAAGACAAAGAATATCTATTGCTAGAGCGATGTTGAAAGATGCACCAATTATTATATTAGATGAAGCAACAGCTTATACTGATCCAGAAAACGAAGCAATTTTACAAAGTTCAATAGCGAAGCTAGTAGAAGGGAAAACACTGATTGTGATTGCACATAGACTTTCAACAATTCAAGATAGCGATTGTATTTATGTAGTGAATTCAGGATTGATTGAAGGATATGGAAAGCATGAAGAACTATTGTCTACTTGTTCACTTTATCGAGAAATGTGGAAAGCACATATTTCTGTAAAAGATACTACAAAGGAGTTGAAATAAATGATTGAAATTTTAACAAAATTCTTTAAATTTTCTGGAAAAGAAAATAGTAAAAAATTCAAAAAATCTATCTTAATAGGAATTTTTGATGCTTTAGCAACCGCAATGAAAATACCTGCAATTATGTACATTCTTATAGGAATTTTAAATGGTGAAAGGATGGAAAAGTATATTCTAGGATCCATTGTAATTATGATTATTTCTGCTAGTGTTTCTGTCATTTGTAAAAGATATTCAACGGTTCTTCAAACAGAAGCTGGTTATTCTGCTGCATCTTTTGCAAGAATTCAAATTGCTGAACATTTACGTTATTTACCTATGGGTTATTTTAATGAGAATAGTCTAGGTGAAATTTCGTCTGTTACAACAAATACAATGGAAGCATTAGGGGATATTGCAACAAGAGTTGTTATGTTGACAACGCAAGGAATACTAGAAACTTTAATGATTGTTTTAATGCTATTTTTCTTTGATGTTAGAATTGGATTGATTTCAATTATAGGTGTTATTATATTTTTAATCATTAATTCTAAAATGCAAAAGGTAGGTAAAAGTATTTCACAAGATAAAGTTGATTATGATACAGAACTTGTTAGTAGAATAATGGAATATATACAAGGGATTGCAGAAGTAAAATCCTATCAATTATTAGGGATTCAATCAAAAAAACTGAATCAAGCAATTGAAAATTGCGAAAAAACGAATACCAAAATGGAATTCACTTTTGTGCCATATCATTTTTTTCAAACGGCCGTAACAAAAATTACTGGTGTAATGATTGTTATATTTAGTGCGTATTTTTATATTTATGATTCGATGGACATTGTGAATGCGATTGGTATGACAATTGTTGCTTTTATGTTATATTCAAGCTTAGAAAATGCTGGGAATTATTCATCACTATTACATACAGTAAGTCTTTGTGTTGATAAAGCGAATGATATATTAGCACTCGATACAATGGATATTGATGGTGCTGATATAGAACACAAAGATTATGACATCGAATTAAATGATATTTCATTTTCCTATGAAAAAAGAAAAATCATTGATCATGTTTCTCTAAATATCAAACAGAATACAACAACTGCAATTGTTGGTCCTTCTGGTGGAGGAAAATCAACACTTTGCAACTTAATTGCGAGATTTTGGGATGTGGATGAAGGAAAAATTACGCTTGGTGGAATTGATGTGAAAGATTACAACATGGATAGTTTGATGAGAAATTTTGCATTTGTATTTCAAACAGTGTATTTATTCGCAGATACAATTGAAAATAATATTAAATTTGGATATCCAAATGCAACACACGAACAGGTTGTTGCAGCTGCAAAGAAAGCTTGTTGTCATGAATTTATTATGAAACTACCAAATGGATATGATACGGTGATTGGAGAAGGTGGAGCAAGTTTATCTGGAGGTGAAAAACAACGTATTTCTATCGCTCGAGCAATTATGAAAGATGCACCTATAGTTGTACTCGATGAAGCAACAGCCAATGTTGATCCTGAAAATGAAAAGGACTTAATAGAAGCAGTAGATGCTTTAACAAAAGAAAAGACTATTATTATGATTGCTCATCGATTAAAAACTGTCAGACATGCAGACCAAATTGTTGTTATTGATAAAGGTAAAATTGTACAACAAGGAACACATCAACAACTTCTTGGGGAAGAGGGCATTTATAAAAGGTTTATTGATGCAAGAAGCCAAGCAGTTAGTTGGAAAATTAGCTAATTAATAATATAACAATAAAAGGCGCAACTTCTATAGAATGAATCTATTTGTTGTGCCTTTCTTATTAATTTTATTCTTGAGGTTGTTCTTCATCTGTAGATTCAGAATTATCTTCTGTAGATTGTTCTGTATCTGTTTGTGTTTCTTCACTTGTTTGTTCTTCAGTTGTTTCTTCTGTTGGTTGTGTTTCTTCAGTGGCTTCTGGAGTTTCTTCTGTAGTAGAAGTTGTATCTAAAGTTGAAGAAGGTGTTTCTGCTTCCTTTATACTTTCTTGTTTTAAAGTATAAACAACAACTTCCGCAGGTTGTAAGAAACGTACATCTTGCTTAACTGTACCTGTACCATTTGTGATATCT
>CAVFDO010000152.1:0-2938 GCA_963621095.1 bacterium | reverse complement strand
GAACCTATTTATACAAAAGAAACATATCAAACTGTTCAATCAATGCGACATTTATTGCCATTAGACATTCAAATTGCTTCTTACTTTTATCCTGTATTTTCAAAAATGGTCATGAAAGAAATTTTATATTTATATCCAGAATTATCGTATTTGTTTTATCCAGCAATAGAGAAAAAAGGGAATCGAATTATTATATATGCACCAAATAATGAATCTCTAACAAATAGTATTTCTATTTTAGAAAAGAACGCAAAAGAACATAAAATTATATTAAAACAAACAAAGATTAATCGAAATACATCTGCAATTGATATAAAGAACACAGATTATCAATGTATTCATTCTATAATCAATCATACATTAAATGTAGATCAAATGATTCCAATCTATTCATGTAGTGATATGGTATATCTAAGTGACATACCAGTGATTTCATTTCATCCTTTGTATCAAAATACAATGTTATCTTTTCTAAAAACAAAACAATTTTATATTAAATTATTAGAGTTAAGAAATGTTAAATGATATATACTAGATACAAAGTTGGGTTATTTATATGTTATATGATGGTTTTAAAGAAGAAGTAAAAAGAGTTTCTAATTTATCTTTATTAGAACAAGAAAAATATTATTTATCTGTAATAGAAGAATATTCTGAACAATTAGATATTTTTGTTGCGGCAACTTTTAATTTAGGTAAGGTTTATTATTTCAAAGGTGATTTTTCTAAAGCAAAACAAATTCTAATACAAATTATAATTGAATATCAAAAATATCCTCATATATATGAAGTGTTATCTTGTTTTAATTTACTGGGTGTTATTTATTACTATGATGGTTTATATGTATTATCACGTTATTACAATGAGAAAGCTTTAGAAATCGCATTCCAATATGATGAAAAGGTACGTTATACATATGAATATAATAATATTTCAATTGGTTACATGAGTGAAAATAAGTACGAAGAAGCTTTGGATGCAATATTAAAAGCAAAGGAATATTTACCATATAGTGATGAGTATTTAGGTGCTTATGTATATTTGAATTTAGCTGTTATTTATATGTACTTACACCGACTAGATGAGTCTTACGAGGCATATCAAATAGGAGTTAATGAATATAAAGGAAGAGAAATCATTGAATATGATTATGATTCTTTTGCGATGCAGCTTGCTTTAGAAATGGGGAATCAAGAAAAATACTTACAATGGAGAAAAGAAATACTATCTAAGTTAGGTGAGATGGATGCTCCAGAATATATTGATTCTTGTTTCTATTTATTTGATTGTTCTTTAATTGAAAGAGACTATGATTCATGTTATGAGATATTGAATTACATGGATCATTATATGGATAATCATAGGAAAGAATTACGCATTGGTTTATTAATTGAAACAAAACGATATAAATTAGGAGAAAAACTCCAAGATAAAGATATTATGTTTCAAGCGTTACAACAAAAAAATTCATATTATGAAAAAGTATATGAAGAATCACAAATTCAAAGTGGCCAAGATATGGATCGATACTTTGATATGAGTGATAAATTGCAACAATCCTACTTTAATGAATTAAAAGCAAATCACGCAAAAACAGAATTCTTATCAAACATGTCACATGATATTCGTACACCAATCAATGGTGTTTTAGGAATGTTACAAGTGATACGTTCTAATCCAAATGATAAGAAAAGAGTTCAAGATGCATATAATAAAATTTGGGCTAGTAGTGAACATTTATTATCATTAGTAAATGATATTTTAGATATGAGTAAATTAGAATCAGATTCTTTTGATATAGAGAATAAATCATTTGATTTAAATGAAGTACTTGATCAAGTGAAACTGATTTGTTTATCGCAGATAGAAAAGAATCAATTAACAGTTAAACAAGAAAGAAATATCATTCATAAACAAGTTTTTGGAAGTGCTATTTATTTAGAAAAGATTTTATTAAATCTTTTTAGTAACGCAGTGAAATATAACAAATATCAAGGTTCTATTTATACATGTGTCAATGAAATAGAAGAGGATGGCGAAAACATAATATTGGAGTTTATTACTAAAGATACTGGTATAGGAATGTCAAAAGACTTTATCGAAAATAAACTATTTACAACATTCGCTAAAGGAAGTTCAAGACAAGATAGTACGGGACTAGGAATGGCGATTGTACATGAACTTGTAAAGAAGATGAATGGAACGATTGAAGTAGAAAGTGAAGTGGATGTTGGAACAACATTCCGTGTTTTATTACCATTTAAAATAGATGTTAATAAAACAAAAATTATTTACACACAAAATAAAACAAACGATTTATCTAACTTAAATATTTTAGTTGTTGAAGACAATGATTTGAATATGGAAATTGTACGTTTCATGTTAGAGAATTATCACGCAAATATAGTTGAAGCAAAGAATGGAATAGAAGCGGTTAATCTAATAAAAGAAGGAAAACAATCATTTGATATTATTTTGATGGATTTAACAATGCCTGTGATGAATGGCTTTCAAGCAACTGAAGAAATACGTAAGTTTAATCAACAAATTCCAATCCTGGCAATGAGTGCCAATGCTTATGCACAAGATGTGAAGAAATGTTTAGAAGTAGGAATGAATGGACATATTAGTAAACCATTATATATGGAAGATTTATTAGAAAAAATTAATTCTTTATTAGAAAAATAGAATTTCATCTATCAGATTTGATAGGCGATTTTTTGCTTTTGAAAAAATTTACATATTAAAATAGATTCATTTTTATTCACTATTTCAATTTTGAGTTAGCTGAAGGTTTTAAAAAATAAGGAAATAACGCATAAATTAGCGAAATAATTAAAATTAAGTGAATGAAATGGTTGTATAATAACGAAATAGCGTAGCTACGAGTTCCGGGCATTTCCCCACAGCTCTGCTGCGTAGATGCCTGAACAAGAT
>CAVFDO010000151.1:0-3048 GCA_963621095.1 bacterium | reverse complement strand
TACTATTCAAAAATCAGAGCGTCAATTCTTTAAAACAATATTTTGGAAATATTTCATTTTCTTTATGAAAATATTTTCATTCCATCTTTACATAAAAACATTTAAAATAAATATATGAACTACAAGAAACAACTTATTGAAGCAGGCATTCAAATGTCTGCCACAGATTTAACAATTGAAACATGGGGAAATATTTCTCTAAGAAATCCAGAAACACGTGAAATCTATTTAACACCAAGTGGAATGGCTTATGATACATTAAATGAAGATGATATTTGTGTTTTAGATAATAATGGAAATATTTTAGTTGGTTCTAGAAAACCAAGTGTAGAAAAGATGTTACATATCTTGATTTATCAGAATCGAAAAGATGTAAATGCGATATTACATACACACCCATTATCTTCAACTGTATTCTCTGTATTACATCAATCTATCCCTGTCATCACAGATGAAATGGCACAAGCAATCGGAAGTGAGGTAAAATGTGCAGATTATGCTTTGCCAGGTTCGATGGAACTCGCAAATAACACATTAAACGCTTTAGGAAATTCCCAAGCAGTTTTATTAAGTAATCATGGTGCAGTTTGTGTTGGAAAAGATATGAAAGAATGTTTTAAAGTCGCTAAAGTTTTAGAAACAAGTGCAAAGATCTACTACAACGCATTATCCATTGGCACACCAATTTTGATTAAACAAAATGATGTTGATTGGATGAGAGATTTCGCACTCAATCATTATGGACAGAAAGGTTAAAAAATATGAATCAATTATCCATTATTAAAATTAACGAAGATGATTTGTCAGTCACTATTTTAGATCAAACAAGACTACCAAACCACGAAGAATATCTCACACTCAAAACAAAAGAAGAAATGTGGAAAGCAATTAAGCTACTACAAGTACGTGGTGCTCCAGCAATTGGCGTTTTTGCAGGATACGCAATGGCAGTATTAGCGCAATCTTTGCAAGAAAATGAAACATTCCAACAAGAATTCGATGAGATCGCAGATTATCTCAATACAAGTAGACCAACTGCAGTAAATTTATCATGGGCTTTGAATCGCATGAAGAAATTTGTTTTAAATCATCAAATGGATATTCCATCTTTAAAACAAGAATTAATCCAAGAAGCCAAAAAAATTGATCAAGAAAATATAGAAATGAGCAAAAAGATTGCGGAATATGGTGTCACTCTTTTACATGATGGAGATGGTATCCTAACGCATTGTAACGCAGGATATTTAGCTTGTTTAGGCTATGGAACAGCGACTGCACCAATGTATCTCGCACATAAAAAAGGAATGAATATTCATGTTTATTCTGATGAAACAAGACCTTTATTACAAGGAGCTCGATTAACAAGTTATGAACTATTTAAAGCAGGAATAGATGTAACTTCTATTTGTGATAATATGGCTAGCATTGTCATGAAAGAAGGAAAGATACAATGTGTTATGGTTGGATGTGATAGAATTGCCGCAAATGGTGATTTCGCCAATAAAATTGGAACAAGTGGTGTTGCTATTCTAGCTAAACACTACAACATTCCTTTTTATACATTAGGACCTTCTTCTACAATTGATTTCAATACGAAATGTGGCGATGATATTCATATTGAATTGAGAGATGCTGAAGAAATCGGTTCTATGTGGTATCAAGAACCTATGATCCTAAAAGACATCAAAAAATACAATCCATCTTTTGATGTAACAGATCATTCATTGTTAACTGCAATCGTCACAGAAAAAGGTATTGTTTATCCACCATTTGATGTCAATTTAAAGAAATTATTTCAGGAGTAAGTAATGATTGAAAACCCATTTATTCGAACAGAATTAGTAATCGGAAAAGAAGGCTTAGAAAAACTATCCAAAAAAAGAGTTGCCGTATTTGGAATTGGTGGAGTAGGTGGATATGTTGTTGAAGCACTTGCAAGATGTGGTATTGGAGAAATCGATATCATTGACAATGATACCGTAGCCATCACAAACATTAATAGACAAATTGTCGCAACACATTCTACGGTTGGTCAATATAAAGTTGACGTTGCCGAAAAAAGAATCAAAGACATTTCTCCAAATACAATTGTACACAAGTATACAACATTCTATCTTCCAGAAAAACGAGAAGAATTTGATTTTAAACAATATGATTATGTTGTAGACGCAATTGATACAGTTACCGCTAAAATCGATATGATTTGTTACGCAAAAAGTGTTAAAACACCAATCATTTCATGTATGGGATGTGGAAATCGATTAGATCCAACCCAACTAGAAATCACAGATATCTACAAAACAAAAAATGACCCATTAGCTAAAGTCATGCGACATGAATTAAAGAAACGTCACATCAATAAACTAAAAGTCGTTTGTTCTAAAGAATTACCAATTAAAACGCACTATACAGAAGAAGGTTCTAAGAAACGTTCTGTTCCTGGAAGTACTGCTTTTGTACCAAGCGTAGCTGGCCTTATCGCAGCTAGTTATATCATTCAAGAATTAATCGAATAAGAGCATCGCTCTTATTTTTCATTTTCATCGAACAAACAACCATCACTAACGCAATAACAGTTAATATCATCACTAGGATAATCGATGAATGATACGAATCACTCAAATCATATAAGAAACCTACAAATGTTGTGAATGACGCATTGGAAATAGTTCCTAACAAAGAAATTTTTGGATAATACAAATTATAACTATCCTTAAATAAATTTTGTAAGTGCTTTCGAGAAAATCATTTAAAAACCTCCTAGATTCTTCTAAGAGGTCATTTTCTTTATTCGCTTGTGATATCTGCGCCAAAGTATTTATTAGAGATTTCAGATAATTTACCTTCACTTCTTAATTCATCGATTGCTTTATTAATAGCTTCACGGAGTGTATCGTTATCTGTACCCTTCTTTAATGGGAAAGCATAGTTTGTTGTTTCTTCATCTGTAACTGCTACTTTTAACTTATCAGAATTACCTGAAGTATTAAAATAATCTTGAACTGAAGTATTTGCGTTGATTGTAGCGTTAACTGTTCCATCTAATAC
>CAVFDO010000150.1:0-3121 GCA_963621095.1 bacterium | reverse complement strand
AATAAACCAAAAAAAGTACATCCTAGACAAAAGACAAAAGGATATTCTAAGAATGTACAAATTGGAATCAATACAGTAAATCAATCTATTAAGATGATAGAAAAATTAGGTATTGAAGTAAAAACAGAAACAAAAGAAACAGATAAAGAAGTGTATATGCTTATCCGTTTTCCAAAGAAGTAGAGGAAGTAAAATATGGGAAAGATTATCGCAATTGCCAACCAAAAAGGTGGTGTAGGAAAAACAACAACAGCTATGAATCTCGCAGCTGGTCTATCATATGTAGGAAAGAAAGTATTATTAGTGGATTTTGATCCACAGGGAAACGCAACACACGGGATTGGCGCAAATAAAGTTGGATTTGATCAATCTGTATATGACGTTTTATTGGGAAGTGAAACAGTCAATGATGTAAAGGTTTCTTTACAAATGCCACCTTTAGATGTATTACCTTCTACAATTGATTTGTCAGGTGCAGATGTAGATATGGCAAGCTATGAAGTTGGAAGAGAAAAATTATTAAAAAATAAATTAGATCAAGTAAAAGATAACTACGATTATATTATTATTGATTGTCCTCCTGCTTTAGGCTTGTTGAATACAAATGCATTAACTGCAGCTGATTCTGTTATGATTCCTGTTCAATGTGAATATTTCGCATTAGAAGGATTAACACAACTATTATCAACAATACGTTTGGTACAAAAATTATTTAATCCAAACTTATCAATTGAAGGTGTTCTTTTAACAATGTTTGATGTACGTACAAAGTTATCAGTTGAAGTACAACAAGAAGTAAGAAAATACTTTAAAGAAAAAGTATATAAATGTTATATTCCAAGAAATGTAAGATTATCAGAAGCACCATCTCAAGAAGAATCTATTTTTGAATATGATACAAAATCAGAAGGTGCAAAAGCATACGCACAACTTGTTAAAGAAGTTATTACACAAAATGAAAAAGGAAGGAGATAATTCATGCCAAAAGCAAAAACAGGTGGTTTAGGAAAAGGTCTTGAAGCAATTTTTGGTCAAGATGTTGGACAATATTTAGAAGATATTCAAAATAACTCTGCAGAAGCACCAGGTAGAAAAGAACTGGAATTACCAATTCAAGAGATTCGACCAAATCCATATCAACCTCGTAAAGAATTTGATAAGAAGGCATTGGAAGAATTATCAGAATCCATTAAAACACATGGAATCTTTACACCGCTTTTAGTTAGAAAGAGTGTATCTGGATATGATCTGATTACTGGAGAAAGAAGATTACGTGCCGCAAAGATGGCAGGTTTAAAAACAGTTCCAGCCATTCAAGTAGAATTCACAGAAGAACAAATGATGGAAATTGCCATCTTAGAAAATGTTCAACGTGAAGATCTTAATCCCATTGAAGAAGCAGCAGCGTATGAATCTTTAGTAAAAAAATTAGGTTATACACAAGAAAAGCTCGCAGAAAGAGTTGGAAAGTCTAGAGAATATTGCGCAAATATTATGCGTTTATTAAAGCTTCCAAATGATGTACAAAAGATGGTAGTGAATAAACAATTAACAATGTCACACGTAAGACCATTATTATCATTAGATGATGATGAAAAAATCTATGAAGCTGCTGAAAAAATTAAACACCAAAAAATGTCAGTACGTGAAGTAGAAGCATATGTAAGAGATTTAAATGGCAAACCAAAGAAACTACAAAAACAAATCAAAGAAAAAGATCCAATGATTCGAGACTTAGAAATTCAATTATCTGAAAAACTAGGCACACAAGTAACTTTCTCAAAGAAGAATTTTACAATTTCTTATCATGATACGAACGATTTGAATAGAATTTTAGAAATCATGGGATGCCTTGATGAATCAATCCATGATGAATGATTTTTATAAGAATTATCTAGAAGATAAAATCAAAATAGATTCAAAATTATTCTTTGCGCTATTGTGTGGCTGTAGTGTATGTGGAGGAATCTATGGAATGGTTTATGAAACGTTATTCTATTTAATTGATAGAGGTGCACTCTGCAGAAGAGGTAGTAGTTTTGGTCCTTGGATAGAAATCTATGGGTTAGGTGCATTATTGATTTATGTCTTATGTCATAAATATAAAAAGAATCCTTTAAAAGTATTTCTCATTGCGGGAATATCGAGTGGGTTATTAGAATATCTAGCTGGATGGGGAATGTACCAACTATTAGATGGTAGAAGAGGTTGGAACTACAATATTGAAATCTGGAACTGGGGAAATATTGATGGTTTTGTATGTGCGAGAAGTGTATTGGTATTTGCGGTATCAGGTTTATTGTTAATCTATGCAATCTATCCTCTACTATTATGGATATCCCAAAAAATCAATCGTAAAGTATTTATGACAATTACAATTACATTAGCTGCATTATTTGCGATAGATGTAATATACAATGATTTCATTGTTACGATATTTCATACATATTCATCATTAGACTTCTATAAACAATTTGATTGTTTTAAATATTACAATGAAACAAAGATACATTAGAAATCAACTGTTGTTGGTTTCTTTTTAAAAGGAGTTTAATAAATGTTATATGAAAATCAGATATCGTAATTAATTTGCTCACATGATAAGATGTAGTTAGAAAGAGGATTGATAAAATGACTCTTAAAAAAACTTGTGAGTTTGTAATTGTTTGTTCATTGTTAACAGCTTGTACATCCTCAGATATATCCGTTGATCTTATAATGCCAATGGACCAAAAATCTTTAATGAATTATATTGAAGTGGTTTCATATGAAAATGGATTTTATTATGTAGATGATAAGTTGGAACTTAATTATTATGATTTAGAAAATTCAAAAAATTTAATATTAGGTTCACTTGATGATAAAACAGATAGCTATACATATTCTTATATGGGTTCAACTATATATAAATATGATAATCGTCTGTGTTATCTAACAAATTACACAAACAATGAAGGAATTTCATATTCTTCATTAACATTAGAAACATTAGATGGTAATGAAATTAGTAGTGTATTTAATTTGAATTATTCTGCAACTCAATTTTTAATACATAATGGATATGTTTTTTGTTCAGAACTTTGTAGTGATGAAAGTTGGAGAATTCATATTCATGATTTGT
>CAVFDO010000149.1:0-3271 GCA_963621095.1 bacterium | reverse complement strand
GCGGCCGTTAAGCCACTTTTGAGAGTTTTAGTCATTTTGAAGTGTTAAAGTACCGAATTGTATGAAGATTTAAGTACAACATTTGATATTTTGTATATTCCAGATTATTTTGTAAAGAAATCTTGAAAATAATAATGTAAGAAAAAAGATAAATTGTTGTAAAATACGTTGAATTTTAAGAATTCTCTATTCATTAAAGTTATTTAAACGTTATAATTATAGAGTGGAAATTAGGTGGAATATTTCTTAGATTATTTTATTTTTAACTCCTTTTTTTCTATTTGGATATCTACTGTTAGGGAGGACAATATGGATATTAAAGAATGTTATAAAGAGATGGGTGGAGATTATGAAGATATTTTTTTCCGACTTAAAAATATTTCTTTAATCACAAAAATCGTTAAGAAATTTAATGATGATCAAAGTTTTAATGAACTTGAAAAAGCTTTAAATGAAAAAAATGTAGAGGAAGCATTCCGTGCAGCACATACTTTAAAAGGTATTTGCTTGAATCTTAGCTTCAAACAATTAACAGATGATACTGTAGAGATAACGGAAATTCTTAGAGCGGGTTCTTTTGAAGGAACAGATGAGTTATTTAAAAAAATAAAAGAAGAATACAAAAAAACAGTTGAAACAATTAAACAATTAGATTAAGAATCCTAACAAGATTCTTTTTCTTTTGTATAATAGAAACATGCAATCGCATAAGAAAGGTTTTACACTTGCGGAATTATTAATTGTTATCGCAATTATTTCAACATTAACTGCGATAGCTTTTCCTGTGTTTATCAAACAAAGAGAACAAGCAGATTTGCAAGTGGATCAAACAAATGTTACTTCAGCCAAAGCGGTTGCGTTAGCTGAATATATCGCTGATAACAAAAAAGGTAATCAAATATATTATTATGATGCTGGAACAGCCCTTGTTTTTACTAAAAAGGATGATATTCAAGGGTATGGTAGAACTGATAGTGATGATACAGGTGCGCAAGGCATTCCCAAATCTAATGGTAACGCAAATATTTTAGAAGTTATCGTACAAGATCAAAATACGATACAAAGTATTACGTGGGTGGAAGTAGGAAAAAGTGAGGATATTATACCAACGCCTGATTCTGATGAAACAATTAGTTCTAATAAAATCATTCAAACAATTATTTCAAGCTCGATGGTATGGCCTACTACAAATCAAAATAATCTTTTAGAAGGAAATATTATTAAGGGAAATGTTTATTCTTATGGAGAAACAACAGTCCAATACTATGTTGCCTTAAACAACTATAACAAAGGTGAATGGGCACATCCAATTAGTGCGAGTTATGTTGCGATTGAACTCAATATAACAAATCCTCAGATTTTAACAGAAGATAACCTAGTTGCAGCAAATGAATGGACAACAGAAAAGACTATTTTAAAAGAAGTGAATACAGGTGACTTGTTTGCGTATTCCAATACAGAAGTTTATATACGTACAACATATTCTTCGTGGGCAGTAGAACCACATGAAGATTTGAACAATTGGATCAAAATCAATTTATAGGAGAACAAATTCATGTCAATTACAATCATTGTTATATTATTGTGTATAGGAAATTATATTCGTTTAGTACAAAAACAGAATTCAAATCCATATGATATTGCGTTATTAGACTGTGGCGCATTAGAAAAGCCATCTTACAATATTAAGAAAGAATTTTATCGTTTTCTTACAGCGTCTTTTGTGCATTTTTCTGTATTACATCTTGTCTTAAATATGTGGTGTTTGTGGTCTATGGGGACAAGTATGGAACTGATGTTAGGGAAAGTATATTATTCAATATTATTATTTGGTTCTATGATTACAGGAAATGTATTTAATTATCTCATGGGAGATGAACATTCTATTTCTGGTGGTATGTCTAGTGCTTTGTATGGGTTGATTGCGGTGGAATTAACACTCATATATTTAAATTATGGATTAGAAGGAATCTTTGGAAACTATTCTATTCTTACGGCAGTACTCATCAACTTAGGTATGAATTTCTTGCCAGGCGTAGGCTGGAAATCTCATTTAGGCGGAGCTTGTTTTGGAGTGCTATTCGTAGCGTATTTATATTATTTTTGAGGATATTGCGAAATGTAATATTCTTTTTTTAGACTATAAATATCTACGGAGAAAGAAAGATGTTTATTAGTTACTTAAAACATATACAACGAAAAAACAAAATTACATTAGAAGAATTATTAGACCAATACAAACAAAACGAATTACTACAAAGTACTTATTCTATTGGTACAAAGAATAACTATCTTTCTGTAATAAAAATGATTAAGAAAGATTCAATTGTTAAAATGAAAGTATCACAAATCAATACAACAATTCTACAAGAATATCTAAATACTTTAAGCAATCAAAAATCATTCAGTAAATCAAGAATT
Source organism: bacterium (assembly GCA_963621095.1). Classification (GTDB taxonomy): domain Bacteria; phylum Bacillota_I; class Bacilli_A; order Erysipelotrichales; family Erysipelotrichaceae; genus Bulleidia. The sequence goes on along the minus strand of CAVFDO010000149.1, from coordinate 850 downwards.
ATAGCGTATTCTGCATTACTTACAAATGTATTTGATTACGCAATTTATCCATTACAAATCATTATAACGAATCCAATGCAACACATTAAATTAGTACAACAAACAGAACAAGATATTTTTTCTAACTTAAACCAAAAACAAGAAACAATTACACATGACCAATATCAAAAGATTGTTTCTTATCTACAATCAAGAAACAATCCACATCTATTACCAATTCAAATTGCGTATTATACAGGTTTAAGAATAGGTGAAGCTGTTGCGTTAACTTGGGATGATATTAATTTAGATCAACAATATCTAATCGTACAACGTGCAATGGTATTAAATTGTGAAGGGAAGAATCGTTTAGAATTTACAACTCCCAAAAGAAACAAAACAAGAATTGTTTATTTTCCAAATGCATTAAAAGAAATTCTCATCAAAGAAAAACAACAAAACAAACCAATCGTAAATTATTACATCAAACAAACAGAAAACAATCTCATACATTATCCAATCTATACAGGAGTAATGAATCATCCAAATCAAATACCAATTAATCTAGTGTGTACCAAACAAGATGGATCATTCATCAACAGACGTTCTCTAGCAACCATCTGTTCTAGATTAAATAAATACATTCCAGAACTTTCAAACTTTCATTTTCACATATTAAGACATACTTATGCATCAAATTTATTACAAAGAAATATCAATTCTCAACAAGTAAAAGAACTACTAGGACATCAAGATATTCGTACAACAATGAATGTATATTCGCACAATGATCAAAAAGAATTATTAGAGAAAGTTAAAGTATTAGATGAATTATAAATGAAGTTAAAATTCCAATTTTCACTTCACAGCT
>CAVFDO010000148.1:0-3356 GCA_963621095.1 bacterium | reverse complement strand
GCAGTAAATATGGGAATTGATGAAAAAGGCGAAACATTTGGATTATTTTAAAAAGAGATAAATATGAGTTCTATAGCGTATGTAACGGACAGTGAAATGTTGGAATATCATCGATTATGTAGAAATCGAACAATTATATTTTGGCGTTTATCAAACAAGAAGAAATTTTCAGATTTCAGAAAAGGAGATCTCCTTTTCTTCTTTTCGCGTCCAAATCATGGTAGAAAAAAAGGACTCATTGGTTATGCACACTATGATTCTATAAAGAGATTATCTTTAACTCAATTGTGGAATCAATATAGTGAATCAACAGGTTATGAAACAAAAGAAAGATTAGAAGAAGCAATTCGCAAAGCAGGAAAAGGAGAAGTTCCTGCGACAATGCGTTGTTTATATCTAACAGATGTTGTGTTCTTTGTTTCACCTGTTTATCCAGATGAAATTGAATCATTGGATATTCCAAATCATTTGGAATCTTATACATATCTAGATAGAAGTGATCCTTCAGTAACAGTTAAGATTTTAAAAGTTGCACAAAAACATGGTATTGATCTTTGGAGTGCAGATCCTTCTAAAAATCCAGATGAAATATTTAGAGATGATGTTGTTAGACATCAAGTAGCACTTATTTCTAGAGTGATAGGAAAAGAATCTGGTAGTGAAAAAGAAAGAAATATGTGCCATAAACTCGCAGAATTAAAAATCAAGGAATCAGGCTGGGATATGATTCGTGGTTCTAATTGTGATTGTTTATATATGGATAAAACAAACATTAAATTAGCTTTTCCTTTATACTATCAAGCAAATGATAGGGATTTAAGAATTCGAGAATTTATTGGAAAGTTAACAATGTATCGTTATTATATTAGTCAGTTAGATTTTGAAAGAAAGTTATCTTTTGAAATTTTAACAAGTAAAGATAAAGAAGTTTCTGAAATAGAAAAAATGGTGGAAGAAATCAATCATGGTAGATTTTGATATAGTAGTAATTGGTGGAGGACATGCAGGAATTGAAGCTGCACTCGCTGCCGCAAGATTAAAAAAGAATACATGTTTATTAACTTTAAGCATTGATAACATTGGTAAAATGCCTTGTAATCCTTCTGTTGGTGGACCTGCCAAAGGAATCGTTGTTCGAGAAATCGATGCCTTAGGTGGACAAATGCCAATCACCGCAGATAAAACAGCATTACAATTTAAAATGTTAAATAGCGCAAAAGGACCTGGTGTTAGAGCTTTAAGAGTTCAATCCGATAAAATTGCATATAAAAAGATGATGCAAGATGTATGCTTGCATACAGAAAACTTAACAGTGAAAGAAGGAATGGCTGTTAAGATTAATGCGGAAAATAATAAAATCACAGGGATTACTTTATCAGATGGATCATTCATTTCTTGTACGATTGTTATATTAACAACAGGAACATACATGGCTGGTGTTAATATGATTTCTGCGGAAGTCAGAGATGGTGGACCAGATATGGAAAAGACAACCAAAGATCTTTCACAATCTTTAAGAGACCTAGGACTCAAAACATTCCGTTTAAAAACAGGTACACCACCAAGAATCTTAACTTCTTCCATTGATTTTTCTCAAACAAACTATGAACCGGGAACAGATGCTTTTTTACGTTTCTCTGAAACAACCAAAAAAGAAGATGTACGATCATTTCAAGATCAAGTTCCTTGTTATTTAACATATACAACTCCAGAAACACATGAGTGGATCTTAAACAATCTGAATAAATCTTCTATGTATTCTGGTGTAGTCAAAGGTGTAGGTCCAAGATATTGCCCATCCATCGAAGACAAGCTTGTTCGTTTTAAAGATAAACCAAGACATCTTTTATTCTTAGAACCTGAATCTTTAAGTATGGATACAACATATATTCAAGGATTCTCAACATCTTTACCTAGAGATATTCAAGAACATATGGTTCATTCTTTACCTGGTTTTCAAAACGCAATCATTAAAAAATATGCATACGCAATTGAATATGACGCAATCGATCCAATACAAATGAAACCTTCTTTTGAATCTAAGATCATTGAAAATCTATTTACTGCAGGACAAGTGAATGGAACAAGTGGCTATGAAGAAGCAGCTGGTCAAGGTATTATGGCTGGTATCAATGCCACATTAAAACTAGATGATAAAAAACCTTTGGTATTCCAAAGAGATGAAGCATACATTGGAGTCCTTGTAGATGATTTGACTACAAAGGGTACATTAGAACCATATCGTTTATTAACAAGTCGTGCAGAATTTAGATTGTTGTTGAGACACGACAACGCAGAAGAAAGATTGTTGAAAAAAGGATATGAAATAGGTTTAATATCTGATGAAAGATATGAAGCTTATGAAAAGAAACAACAAGATTTAAAAGATTTGAAGTTACATCTACAAGAATTAACATTTGAATCAGATGATCCTAAAGTACATACATATTTATCTGAATGTGGATATGAAGAAGAAGGACATAAAGGATTAAAAGGATTTGATTTGGTAAAACGACCAAAAATTGAAACAGAAAAATTATTAAAAACAATTGATGAAGATGTAGATTCCTTCATTGCCAATAAATGTGATATTGATATTAAATATGAAGGATATATCGATAAGGCAAGAAGAGAAGCAGATAAACTTAATGCAATGGAATCTATTCCTTTAGGTGTAGATTTCAACTATGATGAAGTTGATAATCTATCACTCGAAGGTAGACAGAAACTTTCTAAATTTAAGCCTGCAACAATGGGCCAAGCTTCAAGAATCTCAGGTGTTAATCCTGCAGATCTTGCGGTATTAGCGATCGCTATTAAACAAGGAAAAGGAAAAACAATATGAGATATGAAGATGTAATTAGTAATGTAGAAGTGTATGGATTTGAATCAGCAGTAAAAGGTGCGAAATATTCTTACGCAACGGATACAGATGCAGTAACAGATGAAGTAACAAAAACAACACTTTCTCTAGCGAATAGCAAAGCTGGTAGTGGTCATGATCAATTTATGACGGGTATCCTAGTTCAGTTTGATTTAACTTTTTCAAATAAAGCATGGGTTGAAGCAGAACGTTATAAGTTCTTAAACTTTATTTCTTCTCAATCCACAATGCATCGCATCACAAAGTTCAATTTAGATGATGCGTATATGGAATATGTTGATCCAAGAATCATCGCAATCATGAAAGAAAAAGTAGAAGCGTATAACGCTCTACAAAAAGAAATGACTGCCGCTAAAAATGAAGGAAAAGATGTTTCTGATATGATGCAAGAATTAAATACAAAGTATCTGGAACTTCTTTATTCTAATCCTGCAGGATTTAGATTGACCGCGAAAATGACAACGAATTACCG
>CAVFDO010000147.1:0-3403 GCA_963621095.1 bacterium | reverse complement strand
CTCGGATGATCCTCGGTACTACAAGTTATTGGGAGGTCATTTCATATTGTCTAGTGAAGCAATGATAAAACGATATATACAAAGCCAAGGAAAGCATTAGCCGACTAACCCCGCCTGAATCAATAGATTATAGACGGGGAATGCGTCGGCTTTTATTCAATTCCTACTACCATCAAGTTTCCTCCATAAACATTTTAGTGATTCTTCAACAGATGCTTCTACACGTTCATCATAATCTTCTTCAAGAGATAACGCTAAAGAAAGAATATCTACTATATTATTGTTAGTTAGTTTTCTTGGATTATATCTCCATAATTGTAGTTCAATCTGATATTTAGAATCGTATAAGTAGTCTGTACAAATGCTTTTCCACTTTGAACAGTTGTTTGTAGCGTAAGATTTAATTGATGGTTCATTCAACATGGAATATTCAGATAGCGCGGAATATCCACTTTCTACCAAATTGTCATCTAACTTTTCTTTTGGAATATATACTTTTCTTTTTATTGGATTAAGTAATTTGTTTTTTTGAATTTTGAAATAATGCTTCAGGTGTTTCGCTAGAATAAAGAATTTTCTGAACACCAACCTTTTTTGTTTGAAGAAGTTGCATTTCTTCGAGCTGCTTAGATGCTCTTGATAAAGATGTTGGTGTTAGATCTAAATCTTTTGCGGCTTGGCTTGTTGTTAGATTCTTCGCACTATTATAAATGAAATATAAAAATAATAATTGTGCGGAAGGAAGTATTTCTTCATATGCTTGTTTTTCGGCATCACATCTTTCTTGTAAGTACATAGCCATAAATGGAAGGTAGATTTGTTTTCCTTCTACAACAAATGGAATTCTTTCGCGAATGAGATATTCTTTTTGGCGATAAGAAAAAACTAACTCTAGAATAAAGGTCTTTAGAGTTAGTTCTATGATTTATCATTAAAGTTTTTGAACAATACTTTCTAATGGTTTTCTGAGCGTGTGTCTTTCGGATGGCTCATCATCTGGATAACCAATAGGCATTAGTAGTACTGGTTTGATGTTTTGTGGAAGTTGGAAAGCTTCTACAGTTTTTGTGTTAGGGAATAGATTGACCCAACAAGTAGCTAGATTGAGATCTGTTGCGGCTAACATGATATGCGTTGCGACAATACTACAATCTTCTACACCAGAGTGAATGCCTTCTTCTTGTGGATTTGTCCATTCTTGCGTTTCATCATATGCAATCATAAGAACAGTAGGAGCGTTAAATGCACATGGTGTAATAGAACGAATCTTTGAGAGTGCTTCTTCACTTTGGAGTACATAAATTTGAATAGGTTGATTGTTTTTGGCTGTTGGAGCACATCTCCCTACTTCTAATACTTGTGTGAGTTTTTCTTCTTCAATTGGTTGTTGTTTGTATTTTCTAGATGAATATCTTTTGTTTGCGAGTTCTTTGAATGTCATAGAGATCCTCCTTTGTAATTGAGTGAAAGATAATGCGTATTTTCTTGTTGGATTGAACTTGTAACGCCTTCACCTGCATTTGGATGGAAGTGTGAATATACAGAATCAATTCCAAATAGTACTAATAAGATAATGGATAATGGAACAATGACTTTCTTATTAGCTTTGGATACAAATGCATCAAATAATGGTGCTACAAGATAGATGACTAAAGAACATCCAACACCAAATACGAGTAATCCTTCTGCACAGATTCTTCCATCTAAGTTGAGGAAGTATCCTGTATAATCCCACCACTTTTGGTGATATGCACTTTCAAGATACCAAGCAGTGGAATATTCCAAAATACCTGAAAGAACGATTGCTCCAAAGAAACAAACTGGCGGATTTTTTCTGAGTCTAGCTAATAGTAATAAGGCAACGATGCCACCTGTTCCGTATATTGGTAGCCATGGTCCTGCTAGTAGACCTCTATTTACGAACTTACCTAGCGTTACTAACATGAGTGTACATTCCCAAGCCCATCCAATAAATGAGAATAGGAAGAAGAATAAGATAAGTGTCCATATTGTGTAACAACGAATGTATTGAATTGAAAGCGCACTTTTCTTCAAACTTGGTTTATATAAAGGGTTTAATCTAACAGGATAGGATTTCTTTTCTAGGGAATCGTGTTCTGCAGAAATTGTATTCTTTAAGTTTTCAAATGCTTGGAATTCCTTCTTCTTTGATGTTGTACCAATCCATAGTGAGAAGTTGGATGCAAAGAATTTTTGTATCTTCGTTAGTTGGATTGGATGTGCCTGCATGTATTGTTCATCTTGTGCGATGTCATTGTATGCAGTATTTAAAGTTTCATCATCCGCAACTTCAAATAGGTATGTATCATTTAATAGTTCAATATTTTCAATATTCTTTTCTTTACTAACTTGTCTTAACCATGCATAGTACTTTGCCTCAATCGCTGTGATATAAGGGTTTAAGAAGAAGATACCTACAATACCAAGAGAGAAGAAATCTAATAGATACCATCCAATCAAAGTGACGTGGATCATGAATAGTTGCCACTTATGGCCATTCATCATTTTTCTAGATAAGTTAATTGCATCTCTTCCTGAAATGTCTGGATTTTCCGCAATGATATAAGGAACCATAGCGTAAGAGAACGTTTTAATAATTCCACCAATAATCGTACACCACCATAGGAATAGATAAATCGTACATCTTAGATAAGCAAGTGCAGCTTTGAAATTCTTTTTAATGGAATGAGAAATAAAAGCGTGTGATAAAGGAACTTTTTTGTATGTGCCTGCTTCTAAAACAATTCTTCTATGAATGATTCTAAAATAATCTACAACAAAAATTTGATAGAGAAGATACACAAATAACGCAACAATAATAATCAATGCGATTGCGATATTTGTTGAAGTTGTAATATGTGAAAGAGCACTAACAAGCGTTACAACAACACTTCCAGAAAGGTAGGAATTGACTACTTTGGATAGAACGCCTTCTGTGTGGCCGAAATGATTACTTGTATCATCTGTTTCTGTTTCATAACTTTTCTTTGATTCTGTGGCTAATTTTTTAGCTTCATCAAAGTTTCCAGAAACGATATTATCAATAACATCTGAAATAGGTGCATTCATACCGATGACTTGTGAAGCTTGTATATTTTCAACTTCTACAGAAACCTCTTCCTCATAGTTTGTTGTCCAAGCTGACATTGCGTTTGTGAATTCACTTCCTAAAACACAAGCAATCAAACAAAAAATAACTAATAAAAAATAGTGATGTTTTAATGTTTGTTTTGCGTCTTTTTTTATTTGTTTACGGTTATACATATTTTTCTCTCCAACTTTTATAACCATTTTATACTAAAAAGAATGATTTTGATAATTGATGTATTAGGATGAATGCACGATTTACATAAGAAATCGCCAAGTATCGGAATGAAATCCC
>CAVFDO010000146.1:0-3425 GCA_963621095.1 bacterium | reverse complement strand
ATCGGAGAAAAACAAAATATCATCGGAGATAACATCGGAGAAGAGCCTATGAAATCTATCACAATGTTATTATAGAAAATCATTTGTTTTGTTGTGCTATAGTAGTGTAAAGGTGGTGTTTTTATGTTTTTATATGTTGGAACAATAACAGAATCTAGTGGGTCTATTCATGGTAGTGGTAAAGGAATGCATGTGTTGTCTTTTGATGGTGAATCAATGAAATGTGTACAAGTTATTTCTGAGAAACAACCTAGTGTGATGCAAAGATATGATGATTTGTTGTACGTAACAAATGAAGTAAGGGATTATTGTGGATTGAATGGTACTGGTGGTGGAATATCTTGTTATAGGATAGTTGATGATGGAATGATAGAGAAAGTGAATGATTCTATATCCTATGGTGCTAGACCTTCTTATGTTAGTAGAAGTTTTGATCATAAATATTTGTTTGTTAGTAATCATGGTTCTCATAGTAGTGTTGTTTGCCATTATGAGAAAGATGAGAATGGTGTGATTCAATTAGTAAGAGAGTTTGATGATTCTAATGTGGTTGTGTTTGAATTAAATGAAGATGGTAGTATTGGACAATGTATTGATTTGTATCAAGTAGAAGGTAGTGGCTATTGGTGTTATGGTGGAGGTCAGTCTACGAGTCATTTGCATTGTGTGAAAGTGAATGGTAGATATATTTTTACTTGTAATCGTGGTGCAGATGAAATAGAAGTGTTTTGTTTAAATGGTAGTAAATTAGAGCTAGTGAATACTGTTCAGTGTCGTTATGGTTATGCTCCTAGATACATGGATATTAAGGGTAGTTATGCTTGTGTGCTATATGAGAATTATCCTTGTTTATCTTTGTTTAGGATAGATGATAATTCTTTGATTGAATTGGATTTATGTGAAACTAAAAATCATTCTTATTATGAGAAATATCCTTTACCACTGTTTGATAAAAAACATGCAGAGAAAGATGAATTGAATACTTGTGGTATGTTTGATCATTCTAGAAGTATGCCTAGTGATATTCATATTCATAATGATTATGTTTATGTTAGTAATCGGTGTTTTGATGGGAAAGGTAGTATTAGTGTAATAAAGATTGTTGATCATCATTTAGAGTTTATTGACGAATATGAATTGGATGGTAAAGATCCTAGAGGTTTTGTTGTGAGTGAAGATGGGAAGTATTTGTTTGTAGCGATGTGTGATATAGGAAATGTTGTATGTTATGCATTGGATGAACAAAGTGGAAAGATTATTAGAGAAGTTGATCGCATTGAAGTGGTAGGAGCGAGTTGCGTAGTTGCGTAAAAAAAACATTCCTATTGGAATGTTTAATCGAAGTAATGATGTACGTCTTCTGGTTTATAAATGCCTTTATCTGTAACGATGCCTGTAACGAATTCAGGATCAGTGACATCAAATGCAGGATAATAACCTTTTACACCATCCATTGTAATTTTTGTTCCCATTGATTCTGTTGCGAGTTTAGGATCTCTTTCTTCTATGACGATAGAACTCATATCTGCGTGAGATGGATCAGGTGTTCCTGTTACGTAGAAAGGAATGTCTAAGTAATTAGCACATAATGCAATTTGTGATGTACCTACTTTATTAATGACATGACCATCCATGGTAATTACATCTGATGCAGAAGTAAATAAATCAATGTGTTTTGTTTTCATTGTATAGAATGGCATATTATCACAAATGACAGTGACATCAAATCCCATATCACAAGCTACACTTGCGGTGAGGCGTGCACCTTGAAAGTATGGTCTTGTTTCTGCACAATATACTTTAATGTTTTTATTTGCTTTTCTACATTCTCTTAACATTGTGCCTACAACAGTTCCTGCGAAACATTGCGTTAGAATAGAACTATTATCTGGAATCACATCTGCGATGTTCTTTCCAATAATTGTATATTTTGCGTAATTATTATTAATGTAGTTATAAGCATAGCTAAATGCGATATCTTCCATTTCATTGATGGATGCACCTTTGTTATAAACTTCTATGATTTGTTTGGCAGAACCATTGACGATTCTTTCCATTTGGGCAGAAGTTGTTGGTCTAGCGTGAGATAATTTATAGGCAGCGTTTTGAATATAAGTAGGAATATCTTCTGGTTTACGAGCCTTGATTTCATGTGTGGCTAAAGCCATACCCATGGCAGCAGCGATGTATGGTCCTTCAGATTGAGTGACCATTAAAGCGATGCATTTAGCTACTTCTTCATAGTGAGTACAAGTAATGAATTTAGTTTCAATTGGATAGATTCGTCTATCAAGAATTTTTACTTTTCCGTTTTTGTACCAAGCTATATTTTCAAATCTTTGCATGAATGCAAGATCTTTATCATTTCTATTTGATAAATCAATCATAAAACTTCTCCTGTTTATTGAATCTATTATACTAAATAAGATAGTAGTGTAATATTGTTAATATGAAATTCAGGAGGTTTTATGTTGAAAGGTGCGATTTTTGATCATGACGGATTGATGTTTGATACAGAAAAGATTTGGCAAAAGAATTGGAATTTGGTTGCGAATGAAATGGGAATAACATTACCAGAAGAATTTAAGAAAGAGATTTGTGGTTCGAATGGACAACACACATTAGATGTGATTCAAAAGTATTATCATGTTGAAGATGGAAAAGAAATTCGTGATCGTGTGATTGAAAGTGTTGCACGTGATGAAATAGAAAATCAAATTGAAATGAAAGAAGGACTTTTAGATATCTTAGAAATGTTTCAAAAACATGGTGTGAAGATGGCAGTTGCATCTTCTTCACCAAGAGAAATGATTCTTATGAATTTGAAAAGAAGTCAATTAGAAAAGTATTTTGAAGTAGTTGTAAGTGGTAAAGATGTGAAACACGGAAAACCCGCTCCAGATATATTTTTATTAGCAGCAGAAAAATTAGGAATAGATCCTAGAGAATGTTATGTATTTGAAGATGCATATAATGGTGTACAAGCAGGTGTGAGTGCGGGTGCAAAAACAATCATGGTTCCTGATTTAGTACAACCAAATGATGAGATTAGAAATGTAGTACATGATGTTTGTAAATCTTTAAAAGAAGCATCCTATTTAATTGAAAAAGATTTACTTTAATCTGATTCAAAACAGGAAAAATATCATCATCTGTTAACGTCAAGGGAAAATGTTACCGATATGCAGATGGATATTATCGGATGTTGTCTTTAGGTTCAAGATAAGGTAACAATAGTAAAAGAGGATTAGCGGGTAATGTTGGATAATAACTTGGTAGCCTTGTGTTAGGTGGAGACAAAGAATTCCAATAGAGGCGGTCGTAGATATCTTCTATATGCATTTGCAGAGCAAGGAAGCAAGAAAAGAATATTCATTATCACAAGGGAAGAAAAATAACTCATGAACCGAGAGCCTGATTGTTTT
>CAVFDO010000145.1:0-3525 GCA_963621095.1 bacterium | reverse complement strand
ATGTGAAGTTGGTGGTATCGGTGGTACAGAAGATGGTGTTACATCTAATGGTGAACTTGCTGATCCAAAAGAATGTGCTGAAATCGCAGGCTTAGGCGTTGATTTCTTAGCTGCTGGTATTGGTAACATCCACGGCGTATATCCTGAAGATTGGAAGGGATTAAACTTCGACAGATTACAAGAAATCGATACAGCTGTTGAAGGAAAACCATTAGTATTACATGGTGGTTCTGGTATTCCATTTGAACAAGTTCATAAGGCTGTTACATTAGGTGTTTCTAAAGTTAACATCAACACAGAACTTCAATTAGAATTCGCTGCAGCTACACGTGCATACATCGAAGCTGGTAAGGATAAAGAAGGTAAGGGATATGATCCACGTAAACTTCTAAAGCCAGGTACAGACGCTGTAACAAAGAAGGTTGTAGAACTTTGCGAAGCATTTGGTTCTGCTAACAAGGCTTAATCAAGTATAGGCATTGAGGGAATCTTAGGATTTCCTTTTTCTATGTGAAAAATCAATGACGTAATTAAAGTGCTATGTGAATGTTGCATAACACTTTTTTGTGGTGGAAATTTTGATGAATTATTAGAGTTTTTTACTCTATCCTATTGCCCTGCCATAAGGGTAAGCGTATATAGTTTTCTTAAGGAAATCACTTATCAATAAAATGGAGGAAAGGATAATGAAAACAACTCTAATAAGTATTATGTTTGCTTCGGTATTCGTACAAACAACATTACCAAATTTTGTTGATGAGAATGAATTGAAAGATGAAATTAATAATTCTAATTTTAATCAATTCTTGGATGAAAATAAGGATTTGAGAAAGAACTTCATTTGCTTGCGAAATATTAAAGAAAGAGAGAGAATTTACTTATGAAATGCAATATATGTGGAAACGAAATGGTGGAAGGTGCTCTTGAAGTTGGATATGGTGAATGCTTTTGGATGCCAAAAAATTTCCCACTTTCTAATATGCTGCGTAAAAAATTCACAAAGCATAGTAAAATCCCTGAAGAATTAGTAATGCTAAAATATGAACATTATTTTTGGGGGAATAAATCAAGAATGAAAGCATATCGTTGTAAGAACTGCCAAGCAATCATCCTTTTGGAAAATGATTTGGAATACGAAGATAAGAATATGTATCTTTAAAATATAAGCAGAGGGTTTCGCCTCTGCTTTGTTGGAAGGAAAATATATGAAAATAACTGAAATGGCTGAAATATTAGGAGTATCTACCAAAGTACTAAGGAATTATGAAGAAAAAGGTATTTTTTCTCCTTTACGTGATGAACTGAATTATAGAAATTATTCTCTTTCTGATTTCTTCTATGCAATTCATTCTATGCGATTTAATAGATTAGGAATTCCAGTTGGAAAACTTCATGATAGTTTTGAAATGCCAGAAAAATTTATTCAAAATATTGATGAAGCTTATTTAAAAAACAAAGAAAATTTCACTTATGATTTTTTGAATATGCAATTTTTATCGAATTATAAAAAAGAGATTTCAACAGCGGTAAATAATTTAGGGTGTGAGTGGTTTGAACTGTCTGAGGAGGAAATATATCTACCATATTCAAAATTGAATCATTTGGAAGAAGGGATGATCATTGAAAATGATGTATTTTCTACATGGTTAAAGTATGTACAATACATGAGGTTAGAAATGGTCTTCCATAAAAAAGAAGAAGGATATCATTGTTTAACGATTCCAAAAGAATACGTCAAATATTTTGAAGATGATTCTATTGATTGTGGAAATGTAATAAAAAGTCAAAAGTATTTTGTGACAATCGTAAAAGCAACTAAAGAAAAAGATATATTAGATAAATTTAATAAATTTCTAATGACATTAAAAGAAAGAAATATGCCAGTTAATTATGAAGAATTCTTTCGTATCAAATTATATCTAATCATAGAAGAGGAAGAGTGTTATTACAAATTAATGATTCCGATGAGGTGAAGACGCAGTCCTTCGGTTAAGAAAATAAAGTGTTATGTGAATATTACATAGCACTTTTTTGTGCGAAAAAATAACAAAAATTTGCATGGGAATGATATTTTTGAATACAGAAAATCACAAAGATATAATAATCATGCATGAAAATATAATATTTGTGATACTTTTTCTCGTAAATTGACAATTTCACACAATATTGCGTGAATTGTGTGAAATTAAGTTTCATTATGTGTTTTTTGTGTTGAAAGCGTTTACTTTGTGAGGCAAAATATTCACGTAGAAAGGAATTTGTATAATATGAAAGACAAATTTATGAATGGCCTTCTTACTCTTGCAGGTAAGATGCAGTCAAACAAAGTCCTATCAGCAATTAAGGACTCATTTATTGACAACATGCCAGTCGTCATCTGGGGTGCATTCTGTACTCTATTCCAATTCGTCTTGTGTCAAACAGGAGGTGTAGCTGATCCTAAGACTGGAGAAATGATTTACTATATTTCTTTAGCTAACGTTCCAGGATTTGCTTGGTTGGAATCCTTAACACCAATTTTCACAACAGCAAACTATGGCTGTATGAACTTCATGGCAGTAGCTATCTGTGTTCTAGTTTCCATGCACTATGCTGAAAATATTGGACACGCTAATGACAAGACAGTTCCAGCAGTAGCACTTGCTTCATTCGTTACATTGATGAATACAACAGCATCAACAACAACAGAAAGTGGAGAAACAGTTACAATTTCTAACGTAGTTGCTTCTACATACACAAAAGCTGATGGTTTGTTCGTAGCATTACTTGTAGGTATCTTAACAACATTACTTTATGTAAAACTTGTTGATTCTGGAAAATTGAAGATCAGTTTACCTGATTCAGTTCCACCAAACGTATCACAGTCATTCGCAGTATTGTTCCCAACAATCATCACAGTATTATGTGTATCTGTAGTTGGATTCATCTGCTCACTATTCGGAATGACAATGTTCGATATCATCTCAACAATCATGTCACCAGTTGAAAAGATCATGACAGGTCTACCTGGATACGTAGTAGTAGTATTAATTATGCAATTACTATGGTGGTTCGGTATTCATGGTCCAAACGTTATGAGTGCTGTTACAACTCCATTTATGACAAAGATGATGGCTTCTAACCTTGAACTATATCAAAACGGTACTGGCGTTACAGCTTCTGGTGTATATTACACAGCTTCTCATGAATATTCAATTATCGCTAACCCATTTGCTTCTGGTTGGTTCTCATCATCTGGTTCTGGTATCACAATTGGCTTGATCATCGCTATCTTATTATTCTCTAAGAGAGATGACTTCAAGGCTATCGCTAAGTTAGCTATACCATGCGGATTGTTCAATATCAATGAACCAATTATCTTCGGTATTCCAATGGTTATGAACGCAATGTTCGCTGTACCATTCTTCTTGGCTCCAGTTGCTTGTGTATGCTTAGGCTACTTAGTACAATACTTAGGACTATGTCCATTATTCGTAATCGACGTTCCATGGACAACTCCAGTAGGTATCTTCGGATTCTTAGCAT
>CAVFDO010000144.1:0-3572 GCA_963621095.1 bacterium | reverse complement strand
GTACAAACAATAGATATTATTCAACAACATCCAGATTTATTTGAGTTGGTTTCTTTTGGGGTTGGAAAAAACATAGATAAGGCAAAAGAATATTTAAATTTGTTTTCTTCTATTCAAACAATTTCTGTGCAATTAGAAGAAGATGCGATTGCATTACAAAAAGAATATCCAAATAAAAGAATTTTATTTGGCGAAAAAGGAATGGAAGAAATCGTATCAAAAGATAACTATGATGTTTTAGTCAATGCTTTGGTTGGATTTGCAGGTTTTCTACCAACTTTAAAAGCCATTGAATCCCATCATAACGTTGCCTTGGCGAATAAAGAAACGCTAGTGTGTGGTGGAGAACTCATCAATCGAGCACTAAAAGAATATGGTTGTGAATTATATCCAATTGATTCAGAACATTCAGCGATTTGGCAATCTTTAAGAGGAAATAAAAAAGAACAAGTGAAACGTTTATTGATTACTTGTTCTGGTGGTTCATTTCGTAATAAAACACGCGATGAACTAAAAGATGTTACTGTTGAACAAGCTTTAGCACACCCAAATTGGTCTATGGGTTCTAAGATTACGATTGATTCAGCGACTTTAATGAATAAAGGATTTGAAGTGATTGAAGCACATTGGTTGTTTGATATTCCATATGACAATATTTCTGTTTTAATGCATCCAGAAAGTGTTGTTCATAGTGCAGTGGAATATGTAGATCATAGTGTGATAGCACAACTTGGTGCACCAGATATGCGTTTACCAATTCAATACGCTTTAACATATCCTGATCGTTATGCATATCAATTAGATATGCCATTAGACCTAACAAAATTAGGAACATTACACTTTGATACACCAGATACAACACGTTTTCCATTATTAGCGTTAGCGTTTGAATCAGGTAAAAAAGGTGGTAATTTAAATGCGGTCATGAATGCAGCAAATGAAGTAGCGAATGCAGCATTTAGAGATCATAAAATACCATTTTTAAAGATAGAAGAAATTGTAATCAGTGCAATTCATCATGTAACATTTCAAGAATTGAATACAGTACAAGATGTAATAGATGCTGATACATGGGGTAGGGAATATGCAATGCAGATGGTTAAAGGAGTTCAAGCATGACAATTATTTATTTCTTACTTTTATTGAGCGCAATTATTTTAATTCATGAAGCAGGACATTTAGTAGCTGCGAAGATATTTGGTGTTTATTGTTATGAATATTCATTTGGTATGGGACCAGTGTTATTCAAGAAACAAGGAAAAGAAACACAATATTCTATACGTTGTTTACCAATAGGTGGATTTGTTGCGATGGCAGGAGAAACGGATGGAGATGAAGCATATCCTGATGTCGTAGTACCAGAAGGTAGAAGATTAACAGAAAAGGCACCATGGCAGAAAATCATTATTATGTTAGCTGGTGTTTTCATGAACTTTGTATTAGCGTTTATGATCTTTTCACTTGTTATTTTACACAATGGTACATTTGCGGAAAGTCCAAAAGCAGTTGTCGCACAAGTTGTAGAAAATTCACCTGCAGAAAAAGCAGGCTTTCAACAAGGAGATAAAATCTTACAAGTTACTAAAGAAGATGGTTCTTCTATCAAACCAGATACGTATTTAGATATGCAAGCTTTCTCTAGTGGTTATAGTGGTGAAGAAACATATACGATTGAACGTGACGGTGAGGAATTAACGATTACGGTTACACCTGAATACAATGAAGAATCTGAAAGTTATTTGATTGGTATTCAAGGTGAAAGTTCTGAATATGTTGATGTTAATTTGTTAAATTGTTGGAAGTTTGGTGTAGAAGAAATGGTTTCTATTACAAAATTAATGGTTTCTACAATCAAAGGATTGATCTTCCATGGAGCAGGTGTGAATCAATTAAGTGGACCAATCGGAATTTATCAAGCAACAGAAACGTATGCTTCATATGGATTATCAACATATTTATTATTGATCGCACAATTATCTTTAAATGTAGGAATCTTTAATTTATTACCACTTCCAGTATTAGATGGTGGACAGGTTGTTATAACGATACTAGAATGGATTACAGGAAAACAATTTAACAATAAAGTAAAAACAGGAATTATGATTGCTTGTTGGGTATTGTTAATTGGATTAATGGTGTTTGTAACGTGGAATGATATTTCACGTTTAATAGGAGGATAAAAATGGCAACGATTTTAGTAACAGGAGGAACTGGATACATTGGTTCTCACACATGTGTGGCTCTTATTCAAGCAGGATACGATGTAGTTGTATTAGATAATTTATACAATTCTAATAAAGTCGTATTAGATCGAATTGAAAAGATTACAGGAACAAAACCAAAGTTTTATGAAACAGATATTTTAGATAGAGATGGTCTAGATAAAGTATTCGAAGAAAATAAAATTGATGCGGTTATTCACTTTGCGGGATATAAAGCAGTAGGTGAATCTGTTCAAAAACCATTAACATATTATGAAAATAATATTTCTGGTTCAGTAAATCTATATCAAGCAATGAAGAAAGCAGGATGTAAAACAATTGTATTCTCTTCTAGTGCAACAGTTTATGGTGATCCAGAAAAATGTCCAATCACAGAAGATTCTAAAGTAGGTGGAACAACAAATCCTTATGCAACAAGTAAGCTCATGAATGAGAGAATCTTAGAAGATGTCAGTAAGAGTGATGAAGACTGGAGTGTCATGTTATTAAGATACTTCAATCCAATTGGTGCACATAAGAGTGGACTATTAGGTGAAGTTCCAAATGGAATTCCAAATAATTTAGTTCCATATATTGCACGTGTCGCAAATGGACAACTAGAATATTTAAGAGTATTTGGTAATGATTATCCAACACCAGATGGAACAGGTGTACGTGATTATATTCATGTATGTGATCTAGCTGATGGACATATTGGAGCAGTTAAATATGCTTTAGAACATAAAGGCGTAGAACACGTTAATCTAGGTACTGGTAAAGGATATAGCGTATTAGATGTATTACATGCATATGAGAAAGCATGTGGTAAAGAACTACCATATAAAATCTTAGAAAGAAGACCAGGTGATGTCGCAGAATATTATGCTGATTCTTCTAAAGCAAAGAACTTATTTGGTTGGCAAGCAAAGTATGACATTGATGAAATGTGCGAAGATTCTTGGAACTTCACATTAAAAAATCCAAATGGAATTGAATAAGATATGAGAAAAATCTCATATCTTTTTTTAAACGCCAAATTTTGGCTAGTTAATTGGAGAAGCACTTTTATGGGAAAAGTTAAAGACTATTCAAAAATTTTAAAAAGGCCATACTTAGATGCCCGTGATGTACAAAACGTATTTGATATCTCGTATAGCGAAGCAATTGGAATCATAAAGGTCGCGCAACGAAGAGATATGAAAAATGATATTCCTAAGAATTTTAGAATCAAAGCATCAATTGCATCCATCGTAGAAGTAATGGATGTAGATGAAAATGTATTTTTAGAAAAATTAAAAGATTATTGTGAAAAGTAAAAAAAACTCTTTTCTTGTGCAAAAATGCACAACGAATACTAATGTGGTTATCCCA
>CAVFDO010000143.1:0-3612 GCA_963621095.1 bacterium | reverse complement strand
GTGAATCGAGCACGTTGCCAGGTATTTCTTGAGAAGCACAAGCTTCTCTTTTTTTGTGTTTTTTTAGGAAATAAAGTAAAATATTTTTTATTATGAATATAAGATCTTTATATAGAAAACTTTATCTTGTGCTTGTTTTAAGTGCTTGTTTAACGATATCTCTTCTTTATGTATTATTAAGTGGTAAAACAACAGAACATAAAGAAAATGAAAAGAAATCTGTCGTTACGGCAGAGCCTGCGGCAACGCCTTCATCGTCACCTTCTACAATACCAACTCAGACACCTGAAATAATAACTTATGATACAACTTCCAATGATTCCTTGATAAGAATTGTCAATAAGAGTCACACAATTGAACAAAATTACGTTCCCTCTGATTTAGTTTCTCCAAATGTATCACAATATGAAAATCAGAAACTAAGAAGTGAAGCAACCACTGCTTTAGAGAATATGTTCCAGGCTGCATCAAGTGACCACATTTCATTATATTTAGTTTCTGGGTATCGCTCTTACTCATTTCAAGAAGATTTACAAACATATTATCAAAATCAATTAGGCGATACTGAAGCTGGTCGTATTGATTGTATTCCAGGTGTTTCTGAACATCAAATTGGTTTAGCGGTTGATTTATGTACAACAGATCATTTATATGAATTAAATACAAATTTTGATACAACTGAAGCATATCAATGGTTAATTCGAAACTGTGCTGATTATGGCTATATTTTAAGATATCCTCAAGGAAAAGAAGAAATTACAGGAATTAAATATTCACCATGGAATTACCGCTATGTGGGTGTTGAATATGCAAAAGAAATTATGGATTCTGATTTAACAATGGAAGAATACTTTTCATCTAATTAACTGCTGAACTGAAAGTTTTTTTGAATTTTCCATTGAAATGAAAGCGCTTATATACTATTATAGTTGTACGGAGGATTCCAAGAAAGAAGGTAAAATAATTATGGCAAAGAATATTACACTATTTTGCTCCGCAGGAATGTCTACAAGTTTACTTGTAAATAAGATGAAGGAAGAAGCTGCTAAGAGAGGCGCAGATTATAACATCGCTGCATACTCCTTGAATGAAGTTGACAAACATGGTCCAGATGCTGATGTTATTTTGATTGGACCACAAGTTCGTTTCGCTTTAGGAAAATTACAGTCTCAATTCCCAGACAAACCTGTTGAAGCAATTGATATGAGAGCTTATGGTTTAATGGATGGCAAAGCTGTTCTAGACCTAGCTGAAAAGAAATTAAACGGATAAAATTCATATAAAAATCAAAAAAATGGTTTCTACATTCTTGCGTAGAAACCGTTTTCATATTATGATTATATCGTTAAGTACACAAAGTACATTTTAAAAGGAGAAAACATGGAAGGTACAGAATTAATTGCTTTTAACATTATTGCAGCAGTAGGAACAGCACGTTCTAACTATATCGCAGCTATTGACGCTGCAGCTGAAGGAAACTTTGAAGAAGCTGAAAAATTAATTAAGGAAGGCCAAGATGCTTATGTTGAAGGACATGACGCTCACGCTAAATTATTAACTCAAACAGCTCAAGGTGATAAAGTTTCTATGGACTTATTACTAACACACGCTGAAGATCAGTTGATGAGTGCTGAAGGTTTCGGAATCTTAGCTGAAAGATTCTTAACTCTTTACAAGAAATTAGCTAAGTAATTATGGAGGAATTCGTTGCGAATTCCTTTTTTACATATTTTGAAAAATGTCGTTTTGATACGACATTTTTTTGATTCTGTAAATTAACTATCTTTTTTTGAATGCTATACTGTGAACAAGTAAAAAGGAGATTATTATGTATTACGGTTCAGGTACTTATGAAGCATTTGCTCATCCAAAAAAGCCAAAGGATGCTGATAAAAAAACAGCATATATTATTGGCACAGGCTTAGCAGGTTTATCTGCAGCTTTCTATCTTGTTAGAGATGGACAAATTTCTGGAGATAGAATCCATTTATTAGAAAAATTAGATCTTGCTGGTGGAAGTTGTGATGGTAAGAAAGATATCACAAAAGGTTTCTACATGCGTGGTGGAAGAGAAATGGACAACCATTTTGAAGTTATGTGGGATATGTTCAAAGATGTTCCATCAATTGAAACAGAAGGTGTTTCTGTATTAGATGAATATTATTGGTTAAACAAGGAAGATCCTAACTATTCTTTATGTAGAGCTTCACAAAATCGTGGAGAGAATGCTCATACAGATGGTAAATTCAACTTAGATAAGAAGAGTGCAATGGCTTTAGCTAAGCTTTTCATGACATCTGAAGATGAATTAGAAGATAAGAAGATTTCTGAAGTATTGCCAGATGAATTTTGGTCAACTAATTTCTGGCTCTATTGGCAAACGATGTTTGCTTTCCAAAAATGGTCTAGCGCTCTTGAAATGAAGAGATATCTATGCAGATATGTTCATCATATTGATGGTTTACCAGATTTCTCAGCATTACGTTTCACAAAATATAACCAGTTTGAAAGTATGATTCTTCCTCTTGTGAAATATCTAGAAAGTCATGGTGTTCAAATTGAGTATGGAATGAACGTTAAAAATGTAATTATTGATACAGATGATAAAGACAGAAAAGTCGCAAAAGAAATCGTATTATTAAAAGATGGTGAAGAAGAACATATTCCATTAACAGAAGATGATTTAGTATTCATTACAAATGGTTGTTGCACAGATACAAGTTGTTATGGTGATCAAAATACTGCACCTGATTTAAGTGGAGTTGAAGATGGTTGTGGTGAGTCTTGGGATATGTGGAAAAACATTGCTAAACAAGCAAAACATGGTGAATTTGGTAATCCAGATAAATTCTGTTCTGATACAGAAGCTACAAACTGGATGAGTGCTACAGTAGAAACAAGCAATGAAGAAATCATTCAACATATTATCAATGTATGTAAGAGAGATCCTAGACGTGGTAGAGTCACAACAGGTGGTATTGTTACTGTAAAAGATTCTACAAATAATTGGTATTTAAGTTGGACAATCAATCGTCAACCACAATTTAAATCGCAGAATAAAGATTCTGTATTAGTATGGGTATATTCTTTGAATACAAATAGACCTGGTAACTTTGTAAGAAAGCCTATGAAAGAATGTACAGGTGCAGAAGTATGCCAAGAATGGTTATATCACATTGGAATTGATGAAGATAGAATTGAAGAATTAGCTTCCACAGCATGCAATACAACAACATGTTATATGCCTTACATCAATGCTTTCTTCCAACCAAGAAAGAAAACAGATAGACCACTTGTAGTTCCAAATGGTGCTGTGAATTTCTCCTTTATTGGACAATTCGCAGAAACACCAAGAGATACAATCTTCACAACTGAATATTCTATTCGTACAGGTATGGAAGCAGTATATACATTGTTAGATGTTGATAGAGCTGTTCCAGAAGTATGGGGTTCACAATATGATGTAAGAGAATTGTTAAGAGCTACCTATTACGCAATTGATAAGAAATCAATTGACGAAGCACCATTAACATTTGTAGAAAAGAAAGCAATTGAAGGTATCGTGAAGAAGTTTAAAGGCACAGATATTGAATTGTTACTAAAAGAAAGTGG
>CAVFDO010000142.1:0-3632 GCA_963621095.1 bacterium | reverse complement strand
TCATATGCCGTAATAGAATCATCATCTAATTCCAAATAATCTTCATAGGAATACGATACAACCATTTGTGCATCTCCATTTTCATAAGTGACATCACAAACAGTAGAATCTTCATCATAATCTTCATCTTCTGCATTTCTTTGCATCTGTAATTGTTGTACAAATTGAACATCCCCATATTCACTATGTACTTCTTTTAGTCCAATAAAAAAAGAACTGATAGAGCCTATTAATAATGCACACAAAATAAAAATAAACAATTTTTTAAGTTTAGAATTTGGTTCAATATATGATTTAATTTTATTTAACATGAAAAACCCCCGAAACATTGTATACTTTTGTTTCAAGGGCTTCAACTCATTTAATAATATTTAGATAACACTTTCAACAATGATTGAATATCTAATGGCTTTGTTAGATGTACATTCATACCTGCTTCTTTAGATTTCTTTGCGTCTTCTTCAAAAGCATTTGCGCTAAGAGCGATAATTGGAATTGTCTGTGCATCTGGATATTGCAGTGCACGAATTCTTTTACTAGCTTCATATCCATCTATCACAGGCATCATAATATCCATGATAATAGCGTCAAAATAGCACTCCTCATGGCAAATATATTGATTTATCGCATCATTTCCATCTACTGCTTCCACAACGATAATTCCATTCTCTTCTAATAATGTTTTCGCAATCTCGCGATTCAATTCATTATCTTCTACTAATAACACTTTGCAACCTTTAATAGAATGCAATCCTTCTTTTGTATCCACAATTGTTTCGCATGTATCTTCCGCAATATCAAACGGAATCACAACGTTAAACTTACTTCCTACACCTTCTTCGCTTTGAATATCAATATTTCCATTCATCATTCCAATCATTTTTAAAACAATTGACATTCCTAGTCCAGTTCCTTGATAGATGCTTCTTGCGTTATGATGTTCCTGTACAAATGGTTCATAGATATGTTCTATAAAATTAGAACTCATTCCTATTCCTGTGTCTTCAATTGTAAAATGGAATAAGACACGATTTTCTCTTTGCTTTTCTTCATTGATCTTTAAAGTAACAGTTCCATTTGATTTATTGTATTTAATTGCATTATCTAATATATTCATTAAAATCTGTTTTACGTGTAATGCTGAACCATATACAAATGGATATTCAAGTTCAGGATGATCATAATCAAATAGAATATTATTTTGCGTTGCTTTCATTTGAATCATTGTAATTACTTCTACAATTGCTTCTCTCATATCAAATGGATCATGTGCCAATTCTACATCATTACTTTCCAATCTACTTAGTTGAAGAATATCATTTAGTAATGACAATAAATAATTCGCAGCAACTTTTGCCTTATCACGGTTTTTGTTTAATAATTCATAATCATCTGGATGATTTGCGTCAATTTCTATCAATCCCAAAATACCATTTAATGGTGTTCTAATATCATGAGACATTCTATTCAGAAATTCTGTTTTCGCATTATTCGCTTCTATCAGTTTATTTCTAACATCAATTTCTCTTGCCAAAAACAATATCCAACCAGACACAACAAAAGAATAACTTTGAAAAGGAATTCCATAAAAAAATGTTTGTATGAAAGTTGTAATCATTGGAATGAAAATATATAAGAAGGAAGCAATCAATTCACCATCACTGATTTTTTCTTTATTCTTAACAATAATATAAAAGAATAGTGAAATTCCAATAAATGAAGGAATCTGACAAACAGGAAAATAAATTGTTCTATGATAAATATGCATTTCATCATAGTAATAATACAAATCAAAATACTGTGATAAAACAACCATCAATATTGATATCCCTGTCATAATCCATATTAAATAATAAATTCTTTTATCTTTTTCTTTTTTTGGATTTAAATAATCATAAAGATATTTCGCAAGAATAGCCATTAATGAATAATTCAATACATATACCAGTGCGTTTGATAGTTGTAGAACCATAAAGCCTGCCGTTGTCATACTTCCAGAATAATAATATGTAAGAGAATCATTAAACAATAATAAAGCTCCAATCAATTGAATAAGCATAATATCTTGGTCCGTTTTTGAACGTTTCTTTTGTAAAGCTAATATGCATGTAATGATCAGACACATAATTATCGCAACAAATTCTATCGCTATAATAAATAACACATGAACATTCATAATTTTTCACTTTCTAAGGGCAACAAATTCATAAACACTTATGAATTAGTACAGATATTTTAAAACAAAATGAAACTTTCTTACAAACAAAACACTTAAAAACAGAAGATTTTTACATCCTCTGCCAAATAAATTTCTAAATATTTCCTGTTACCCATGCAAAAATGAAAAATAACGCAAATCCAAACAAATAAATTAACCCAATGATTGACATATATTTTAACCATGGTTTTACTTGATGTTCTTTATTATTTACTAACTTATAATTCATCAATCCGAAGAATGGTGTCGTGATAAATGAAGCAATCATCGCAAAGCGTAACATTGTAGCGACATTACCAGAAAATAAATATACAATGATCAATCCAATCACAGAAGTCAACGTAATCCAAATATACAAATTCTTCTTAGAAGATTCTTTTTTATTTAACAACAAACGAAGTGCTTCATCATTCGCTCTAGAGTAGCCATCAATGACAGTAATGACTGTTCCAAAAATGCATAAAAAAGCAATAAACGTAATTAATAAACGAGACCAATCACCAAATACAGAGGCATACATATTCACAAATTGTGCAATATATGCAGCAGAAGCACTTAACACTTCTTCACCAGATCCATATTGAATCAAAGCTCCTAATGCACAAAATACCAAAGCTAATACTGCTGTACTGATATAACCAACATTAAAGTCAAACATTGCATCATCCATTGACATATCAACTTGTTTCCTTTTTTCTACTTGCCACATAGAATTGATTGCGGAAATTTCAATAGGGCAAGGCATCCACCCCATCAAAGAAACAATAAAAGGAAGTGCCGCCATACACCATGGTGTAGGTGCTTCAAAATTCGGAGCATACTCACGATGTTGAAATAACGCAATGATTACAGCCAAAACTGTCGCAATTGTCAAAGCTGTCATGACCCATTTCGCTAATGAATCTAAAAATCGATATCCACCAATCAATAACATTGCCCAAATAATAACAATAATAATTGTTGTTAGTTGAGAAATTGTTAAACCAAATCCATTTGGAAAAACATTATATAAGATTGCCGCACATAAGATTCCAACACCTGCAGTGTTTACGATTGCGGAAAAAACATTTAATACAAAAAATACGATTAACCAAGCTTTTCCTTTTTCTGCATACCCTTCTATCAAACTCTTTTGGTTTTCCATTGTATATTGTGAACCAAAACGAAAAAATGGATATTTAAAAACATTGATTAATACAATCATCAAAGCTAATTGCCAACCATAGATTGCCCCTGCCTGTGCAGAGGAAACGATATGCGATCCGCCTACAGCTGCAGAAGCCATCAAAATACCAGGTCCTAATGCCCTAAATTTAGTTTTCCAAGTAGAAATTTGTGTTTTATTTTCACTCATAGAAATCCCCTTACCTCAAAAATTAAAATCCGCTCTATTATATAACAAAACGAAAAAGAT
>CAVFDO010000141.1:0-3663 GCA_963621095.1 bacterium | reverse complement strand
AATAAAATCAAAATCTTCGATATTTTCTACAAGCTTTGTTGTTTTGAAATTATGTACACCAGCAAAATAGGAATTCACACGATTATGTAAATCTTTCGCTTTTCCTACATAGATGATTTCCCCATTTTTATCTTTCATCTGATAACTTCCTGGACTATGTGGAAGTTGGGATAGTTTTGCCTTTAAATATTCTTGATCCATATTTATTTCATCGTAACTACTGTGGCACCAGTACCGCCTTCTTGTGGCATACCCAAGCGATATTCTTTGACTTGAGAATTATTTTTCAATCTCTCATGTACTGCTTTTCTTAATCTTCCAGTACCATCTCCATGGATGATACGAAAGCTCTTCAAACCATTTAACGAGGCTTGATCCATATAAGAATCCATTTTATCAATTGCTTCATCTACATGTAAACCAATCAAATTTACTTCTAATGGCATAGATGTAAATATAGAACGCCCTGTATTGATTGAGACATTGTTTTGTTTCTTCATTTTTGGTAATACATGAATACTTGGTCTGATTTGATTCTTTTTTACGTGTACTTCTCTACCATTCATTAAAATAACAATATCTTTTTTCTTGATAGAAATAATTTCACATACTTGAGAATTCCCTTTTAGTTCAACTGCATCACCAACATGATATTCGTGATTTTCAGGTAATGGTTCTTCCTTTGTATTTTCTTGTTGATAAAAGGAATTTAATTCTTTTACAGCATCTAAAGCTTCATGATATTTTACTTGTTCTTGTCTTTTACGAATATCTTTTAATATTTTATTCGCTTTATTTTGAACTGTTGCGACATAAGCATCTGCTTCTTTTTGTGCTTTTGAATGAAAACGTTCTTTTTCTTTTTCTAATGCATCTTTTTCTTTTAATAATTGTTTTTTCAATTGTTCTGTTTCTTTTAGTTGTTTATTTAATGCATCTTGTTTTAAAGTCGCTTCATTTAATTCTTTTTCTAGTCGTTCAATCAATTCATCTTCTTTTGTTTTTACTTGATTTTTTAAATAACGTGCATATTTCACAATAGAAGAAGGAAGTCCATATCTTTGTGCAATTTCAAATGCATTTGATTGTCCACTCATCCCTTCTAAATATCGATATGTTGGAGATAATGTATTTGTATCAAATTGTACAGATGCAACTAAAATATCATCATGTCGTTTTCCATACGCTTTTAAACGATCATAGTGCGTTGTTAATACAGCCGTCACTCTTTTTTCTCTTAAATCATTTAAGATAGAAATCGCTAAAGCTTCCCCTTCTCTAGGATCTGTACCAGAACCAACTTCGTCTAATAAAACAAGTGAATCTTTTGTAGCGTATCTGCATACTTCAGCTTGTTTTTTCATATGTGATGAAAAAGATGATAAAGAAGATGCGACGGATTGATCATCACCAATATCAACGAATACACGATCAAAAAAAGGAATCTTTGCCTCTAAGCAAGGAATTGGCATTCCACAATATGTCATTAACGTAAATAGTCCAATGATCTTCATAGAAACCGTCTTACCACCTGTATTTGGACCAGTAATCAAAAGGATACGTTTTTCATTTGTTATATGATACGTATTACTGACCACGACATTTGGATCAATGAGTGGATGTCTAGCTGAAATAATTTCAATTTCTTTTTTCTTTGTTAGTGTCGCAACACAAGCATCTCTATCTTTTCCCCAACGCGCTTTGGCGAAAATGCTATCTAGTAAAGAAATCGTCTCAATATTCGCAAGTTCTTCTTTTGCGACTTCCGCAACACACTTCGAACACATCTTTAGTATCTTTGTTACTTCTTCTTGTTCCTCTACGATTAAAGATTGTTTTTTATTATTGATTGAAATTAATGCTGGAGGTTCTATGTAAGATGTATTTCCAGATTGAGAATCTCCATACACATAGCCACCATAGGCATTTTTATCACTTGCCTTTACTAAGACAACGCATCTTCCACCTCTATTTGAAATAATTCCATCTACACAAGAATCTTTATGAGATTTCAAGAAATTCGTCGCAATAGATGTAATTTGAGAATCAATATTTCTTAATTGATAACGTATTTGTTTTAATTCATTTGTTGCGTTATCTTTGATTTCACCATATTCATTCAAACAATTATTTAATGTTTTCTCTACTTTATAATGAACAACCAATGTCGTTAATAAATCATCTAACGCTGGATGATCAATATCCTTTAAAGAATCGGCATAAGATAATATTGATTTAATGCCTAATATTGTTTGGTATTCTTTCAAAAGATCTTGAGAAGATAAAATCATTCCTTTCTCAGCTCTTTCTAAAATACTCGTAATATCAGAAAACCCTTGAAATGGCATAGGACCATATTCATTCGTACATTCTAATGCTTCTTTGATTCTTTCATTATCTTGTTGAATGACCAATGCATCATAACTTGGTTTTGTATTTTGAATTCTTTGTTTTCCAAGAGAAAAAGAACAATAATGTTCAACTTGTTCTAATATTGTATTTAATTCTAATGCAGTTTCAATTGCCATAATTACTCTTTTGACCTTCCAACCAAGTTTTAAAACTTTCTATTTTTTCTTCACTGACAGTATCAATATCATCGATAATCTTACTATATGCATCTGTTTTGATAACAGGTTCAAATATTTGTTGTGATATAGGTGTAATTAAATCTTTGATTGCACCCAAAACAGACTCATTCACTAAAGCTGATCCATGCGCAAAAATTGGTGATTCAATAAAGATACATAACAATAAAATCCAAACAACTGTTTCAACTAACCCAAATACCATTCCTAACAAAGATGAAACAACATGAACACCAGGAATTTTATGCACAGATTGTAAAATTAAATCCAATACAAAACATATGATTCGCAATACAATAAAAACAATCACAAACCAAATAATACGATTGGCAAATGTATATATTTCACTACCAATTTGTTGAATCAAAGGATTCGTAGAAGTGTTTTGTACGATAGGAAAAATATTTCCAAGATGTTCTGATAACATCCACGATAAATAACAACAAACAATTGTTCCAACTAAAGATAATACAGAACGCAAAAAACCTTTTCTAAATCCTTGAAATACAAAATAGATTGCTAATAAAAAAGCAATAATATTTAAAATAATTACCATTGATTCATTCAGTTCAATCATACGGCAGTATTTTACCATCATTTAGAAGAATGATACAAATTTGTAAATGAAACATAAGAAATACAGAAAATGTTATAATACTAAAAATATCAAAAATAAAATTCTATTTAATGTGAGGTGAACCATGAAAAATGATCCATTTAAGGAATATTTAAAACAAACAGAACCAGATATATCTTATAAAAGTTATGCATGGTCTACCGCAATAGGGCTTCAAGCAGTAGATGGTCTTAAACCTTCAAAATATTTAATTGACACTGCTATTCAAAATATTGAAGGCAAAATAACAATCAAAGAAGCACAATCTTTAATTGATAG
The DNA here is from genome assembly GCA_963621095.1 of bacterium. Taxonomy (GTDB): domain Bacteria; phylum Bacillota_I; class Bacilli_A; order Erysipelotrichales; family Erysipelotrichaceae; genus Bulleidia. The sequence continues at coordinate 180 of CAVFDO010000141.1, read as the reverse complement.
TTATTATGTAGAGAAAAAAGAAATTAGTTCCGCAAATGAAGATCGCGTAGAAGAAGCTGATAAAGTCTCCTTGCGAATAGCCGGAATTCTATCTGAAAAAGCTTTTACTTTGTCGCCAAGCGAATACATTTCTATACATCGTAAGCTATTTAAAGGAATTTATAATCATGCCGGAAAAAT
>CAVFDO010000140.1:0-3693 GCA_963621095.1 bacterium | reverse complement strand
TTATTTGTAATGATATCCCCAACGATCAATCCATTAGCAGCTGCTTGTGATAGAGATCTTGTAAATCCTGCACCATCTCCAATTGCGTAGATACCTGGTGCTGCAACGAGTTCAAAGTTCTTCGCTTCAGGACGTGCACTATAGTACTTACATTCAATTCCATACAACAATGTATCTTCATTAGCTGTACCTGGAGCAATCTTATCTAACGCATGTAATGTTTCTACAATGTTATCCAATTGTCTTTTTGGCATGCATAAAGATAAATCTCCTGGAACAGCATCTAATGTTGGTCTAACAGAAGAATCTTTTAATCTTGATTCTGTTGTTCTTCTACCTTTTTCTAGATCTCCTAATCGTTGTACTAAAACATATCCACCAGAAATCTTATTGGCTAAAGATGCAACAAATCTTGCGTATTCCACTGGTTGATCAAATGGCTCTGTAAAGTATGTAGAAGATAATAGCGCAAAGTTAGAATTGTTGGATTGTTTCGCTTTATCTTTATAAGAATGACCATTGACTGTTAATACACCATCACTATTCTCTGTAACAACGTAGCCTCTTTCATTAAAACAGAACATTCTTGTTCGATCACCATAGTGACCATTCTTAAAATAGATTTTAGGTTCATAGATTTTCGAAGAAAAATGTTCCCATACTTCATAAGGAAGTTCTACACGAACACCAACATCCACTTGATTGTTTGTACGTTTGATGTTGTATTTATTACACCATTGTTCAAACATACCATTACCAATTCTACCAACCGCAAATACGATCTTATCTCCAATAACAGTCTTCTGTTCTTGTTTGTTTGTATAAGTAACGACATGTGTATCTTTATCCACATCAACTACAATTGATTCTGTTTGAATTGTAATCTTTCCGTCCATAGAATGAATGAAATTTAACATCGTATTATAATTTGCATCTGTACCTAAGTGTTTTACTTCAGCTTGTTGCATATGTAAATCATATTTTAAACAAAGTGTCTTTAATTCATTATTAGGCATGTATACTTCATTATCAGCACCATACTTCACTAAAATAGAATCTGCTTGACGAATATAATCCAGCACCTTTGTTTCATCCATCATATTCTGTAGCCAACCGCCATATTCTGTTGTAATGTTATATTTTCCATCAGAAAACGCACCAGCTCCAGCCATTCCTTCCATGATAGAACAAGGTTTACATTTAATACATTTCTTTACTTTTCCAGCTAAGATTGGACAAGATCTTTCTTCTAATGATTTTCCTCTTTCTAAAATCAAAACATCTAATTCTGGTTGATTTTGTACAAGACGATAGGCACACATTAATCCACCAATACCGCCTCCAATTATCACAACATCATATTTTTCTCTTTCCATGATATTCACTTCCTTACTTAGGCCAATCTAATATTTGGTCACCTTTTACTAAATAAGCTTTTTTCGCAAGATTCGCTAATGGGGCATCTGTTAAAGAATCAGAATAAAATTCATTAATTTCAGCATTCCCATACAACTCTTTGAATCTTCTGACTTTTTCTTCACCATGACAATTGATACCTGTATATTTCCCACTCTTTGGATCCACCACAGAAGCCATCACGTTTTGAATTCCTAATTGCTTACAGAATCTTTTGATTGTAAATTCTGGAGAAGCAGAAATCACAACATCATCTTCTTTTTGATTCTTCAAATAGAAATCCTTTACGTGATTCATGTGTGATGCAACAAATTCATCCGTAGCTTGATCGATATCTTTCACAAATACAAACATATGATATAAATTCTCTTTGAATTTCAATTTTGGCATAATTCTTAAACCATACGCAATCCCACAAACTATCGTTCTAGGTAATGATAACAATGTCAATGGACGATGGATGTAAAGCCACAGTATAAAGTTCGCAGTTGAATCTTGTCGATAAATCGTATTATCCCAATCGTAAACATTCATGGTAATATCACCTTTCCACTATTTTGATCATGTGTTAATAAATCTGTATATAAACCCGCAGGATGATTTGTAAATGAAGATACGTGTCCTAAAACACATGTAATAACAAGGGTTAATTCTAAGATCCATTGTCCTATCACAGTCCATTCAAATTGTTTATAGATCCAATAGAAAATCATTATATCTGTAAATGGATTGAAGATGATTTCAAATGCATGTGCGTACATTTCAAGTCCTGTGATTTGTGACAACATTCCCATACAAAGTGGATTCACAAAGAACGTCACCATTCCCAAGAAAATCATCTTCATCATTTGTTCTTCACTACGATTCGCATTCATCAAGAAAACGATCATACCACCCCATCTAAAGATATCTAAAAAGATATCTAACATGTTATTACTTAAAAAGATATAAGATCCAATCGCTTTAGAAGAAAAGAAACGAATATATTCAGAATAAGGAATTGAATATTTCACAGTGAAATATCGCATGATAAATGTGCCAACTAAAAATACAATTGGTACGATTACATAAAAGATCTTTACAGAATGATCAATTAAAAAATCTTCTACATGAATAATTTTTACATAGACACTTCTTTTCAATCTCGCACAATAAAAGAACACACATATCACAAATAACAATCCAGCATATAAATAAGAATATTTTGTTAACCATCCTACGCAATAAATCATAATTGGAATCATAAATGTTGTAACATCGTATACAGAACGAATCTTTTTGATATGAAACAAATACACAGATGAAAGATAAATCATTTCAAAACCAATCATTAAGAATCCATTATGAGAAAACAATCCTGAAAAAATAACAAATGGAAACAAATATTTAATATTTTCTTTTTCTTTCTTTAACCATTCATATAACGTAAATAAAGCTAAGGCAATAAAGATGATCCTCCAGTTTCCACCTTGATATGCACCTCTGATTTTCCAAGAATAAAATTGAGAATAAAAAACAGAAGATACAATCAAAGTAAAACGGAACCATGGATTTCCAATATCAAAACTATCAACGATGTCTAAACATAACATTACAGAAATCATTGTCGCAAATAAAGCTAATGTTAATGCTGCTTTTTCAAAGTTCCCATTAAAAAGCCATATGATATAAGAGCCAAACATCTCATATCCTTGTAGTCGATTATTTTCTAGCATTATTGCTTGAGAATTCATGTTATTCGCCATACGAATGATTTCACTATCCGTATCAACAGATAGGTTTGTTTTACATAAATAGAACAATCCAAACATCATCAAGCAAGTCAATAGCACATAAATTGTTCTACCTCTCCATAATGAATTCTTTATTTCTTTTAGGTTATAAAAGAAGAAAACAATAGAAAGAATCAATACAATTGTTGTTGCGCCTTTGATCCATCCAAAAGGGCCACCTAAACACAATCTAGGTAAATACAATAATTCTAAAAATGAAAAAAGTATCGCAACACCAATCGGTGCAGTAAACCCATTTTTTTCTAATCTTAATATTTTTAAAAAGCTATGTCCTGTTGCTTCTGAAAGAATCACAAGAATAATAGCAATCAATAATGACATCATATTTCAAACCTCACCTATCTATTATACTAGAAATTCATACGTTTCATAAATTCTTCACAAAACATTAAGAAAACAAAAAATGAGATTTTTCTCATTTGATATTGTCGTGCAATATTTTTTTGATAGGACATTTTATCTTTGCATATCCTTCACCTTGCAT
>CAVFDO010000139.1:0-3805 GCA_963621095.1 bacterium | reverse complement strand
GCTAGTATCGAAACCGCAATATCAAAAGATATGATTCGTTTCTACGAGAAAAAAGGAATCATACATCCAAAAAGAAAAGACAATGGATATCGTGATTATTCAACACAAGATATCCATCTTTTAATATTAATCAAACAATATAATGCTTTAGGAATACCTCTGTCCACGATTCAATCTATGTTAAAGAACAATGATATTTCTGCTGGAAAACAGCAATTAAATAATCATATCTCACAATTAAAACAAGAGGTTGAATATGCTTATGCTAGATATCAAAATGCATTAGATTTACAAATTTTATTAGAAAACTATCAGAAAAAACTCCCTTATGAAATTGGAATACGTCATGAACTTTACTATATTCCTATCAACCCTAACTTCGAATATATTACCTTGGTAAACTCTGGAATCGCTAGACCTGTGTACCATATTCATAGTAAACATTTATGCCAAAAAACATATCCTTCTGATTATGGTTTATTGTTCATTACACAAAATATCGAAAAAAGTGAGAAGTTCACAATTATTCCAAAACACAAATACTATCGTGTAATTACAGAAGTAGCTTCAAATCAAATTATTCCAACATCAACTTTAAATTTTTTAATTCAACAAATGCATCATAATGGTTATCAAGAATGTGGGGATATCTTTATCTATCAATTTATTATGAGCTCTAATAGTGATATGGACACGATTTGTATAGAATTCTCAGTCGAGTAAGTAGACGCTTATAGAAGTGAAATGTTAAAGTATAAATATGAGGTGATGCATATGACTGAAACAAAGCATGCTTATTGGATACATTTCACGCGTGAAGAGCCTGAATCAATCAATGGATTTGTATATTTACCACAATGCACATGTTCTAATTGCGATAAAAGAGTAAATTTTGAAAAAGAAGTTTGTCCATATTGCGGAGCAATTATGGATGCAGAGCAACCAAAAACACCAAGCAAATAATACTTGGTGTTTTTTCATGGATTACACTTACCACAAGGTGTATATCCTTCTTCTATCAATTCTTCTCTACTCTTATCAGATATTAACTTATTTTTATCTGATATTGTTTCTACGCTATCACAACTTAACAAATGGAATTTTTTACTACTTGTATTCAAAACATATCCCTTCATTTCAGCATCATTAGAATTAGTTTGCACTTCATTCGATTCTTTCTCTGTTTCAAAAGTAATTTTGTATCCATCTGTAGAACAATGAATCGTTCCTTGTAAATCTGTTCTATAAATCGTTGTTCCTTGTTTTTTTAATAGTTGTAAAGTTTCTTCATGTGGATGCCCATAACTATTATCTTTTCCACAGGATATTACCGCATATTGTGGATCTACAGCTTTCATCCAAGCAGAACTCGCAGCATTATGGCTACCATGATGACCAACTTTCAAAACATCAACATCTAGATCTTCATAATGATTATAGAGTAATAATTGTTCTTCCATTTGTTCTGCATCTCCTGTAAATAAAAAAGATACATTTTTATAATCTAATCGAAAGACTAATGAATTGTTATTATCCTCATTATCTATAATATCTGTAGGACCTAATATTTTAATTTCTGCATTTTTCAAAGAATACGTTTCTCCATCCTTTGTTTGTATGATAGAGACATCTTTTTCATTTGCTTTCGTTAATAAAGATTGAAATCGTTCATTATCACTTTCTAAATAAGGAACAAGTATTTCATCACAACTACTTTGTTCTAGTGCTGCAGATAATCCACCCACATGATCATTATGTGCATGTGATGCGACAATGTATTTTAAGTGTTTTATATTTTTTTGTTCAAGAAAAGAATATATTTTTTGAGAAGCTGATGGCAATCCACCATCAATTAACATCGCTTCATCTTCATCAATGATTAAAGTACTATCACCTTGTCCTACATCAATGAAATATACTTCTAAAGATTGATTATTTGAAATATTACTATTCGTATTTTGTTTAGAATCAATTATTTTGAATTTGTTAGCAACAAATCCGCCAATAACTAAACAAATAGAAATAACCTCAATCGCAAATGTTCTTTTTTTCATGTTTCTATTTTACAAAAAAACCTAAGAAAAATCTCAGGTTTAGATATGTAATACAGTAGTTGCGATTGAAAAATAAATCAACAATGATAAAGCATCGATGATTGTTGTTAGCACAGGAGAAGCTACAACAGCTGGATCTAATCCGAGTTTATCAACTGCCATGACCAAGATGCTTCCAATCATCTTTGAAAAGAAAACAGTACAAACAACTGTAACAGAAACTACAATTGCGACATAGATTCCAATTTGGTCAATAAACAAACTTTTCAAGAATACTGCACTCGCTAATGTAATTCCACATAAAAGACCAACTAACAATTCTTTTAACACAACCTTAGGAAAATCCTTTGATGTGATTTCTTCAAGCGATAAGCCACGTACAACTTCAACAGAAGATTGACTTCCAGCATTTCCACCTGTATCCATTAACATTGGAATATAAGCTGTTAATACAACAACTTTACTTAATGCATTTTCAAAGGAAGTAATAATACCTCCAGTAAATGTTGCTGAAATCATTAATAATAATAACCATGGAACTCTCTTCTTCCAAGTTTCAAAAACACTTGTTTTCAGATAAGGTTTATCATTTGGAATAATTGCATTCATTTTATCAATATCTTCTGTTGCTTCTTGTTCCATGATATCCATGATATCGTCAACAGTAATGATACCAACCATTCTATTTTCTTTATCTACTACAGGTAGCGCAGTAAAGTCATATTTCTTAAAAATCTGAGCTACATGTTCTTGATCATCAGATGTTGAACAAGAAACCACATCCTCATGCATAATATCATGAATCAATTCATTCTTATTTCGAATAATTAAATAACGAATAGCTACAGTGCCAATCAATTCTCTTTTGGAATCTAAAACATAACAAACGTTAACTGTTTCAGAATCTTTACCAAGTTTACGCACACGATGTATTGCATCTTCAACTGTCATTGTAGATTTTAAATCTACAAATTCGACTGTCATAATAGATCCTGCAGAATCTTCAGGATACTGTAGTAAATGATTTACATCTTTTCTAGTTTCAGCAGAAGCATACGCTAAAATACGCTTTACAACATTCGCTGGCATTTCTTCTAACAAGTCTGTTGCATCATCTGCATACATATTATCAATGACAACACCTGCTTCATGATCACTCAATTGTGTAATGATGTATTGTTGAGAATCATCATCCAATTGAGAAAAGACATCCGCAGCAAGCTCTTTTGGGAATAAGCGAAAGATTTTCAACATATCTTCATCTTCCATCTTTTCTAAGATTACGGCAATATCACTTTCATTCATATCTTGTGCCATTGCACGTAAAGCGACAAATTTTTTTTCTTTTAAAAGGCCTCTAAAAATCTCGAGGTCTTTTTCGTATTCTTTTTCCATTTTACGTTCCTCCAGAAATGATTTTTATGATGTTTGTAAGATAAAGGCACTTCATCATTCGCAAGTGTGCCTATCGGACTACCTTGATTCATAAAACCACCTCCTTCAAAACTGCCATAAAAATAATAGCTTTCTAAAAATGAAAGTCAACAAAAAAATGACTTTTTTACAAGTCATTTACAAATCTTAAGTTAATCTTCTTGTTAAGATATAAAATTAAAACTTATTTTATTAAGTTTGTTATATCTTCTTTTGATAAACCAGTATATCTCACAATCTTTTCCATTGGTTCTCGTTCCAATAACATTTGTTTCGCAATTTCTACTTCGCGTTCTACTTTCCCTTCTAACTTTCCT
>CAVFDO010000138.1:0-3891 GCA_963621095.1 bacterium | reverse complement strand
TTGTGCACCTTCAATTCCTTTTTTGTTAATATCATAATAATTCTCAATACTAGAATCATCACTCTTAATAACATTTTCCAACATTCCCTTATATTCAACTAATGTTGATTTCATCAAATCAGCTAATTGCGGGAATTGTGCAATAACTTCTTTAGCTACTTCAGGTCTCATTTCACCCAATTTAGAAACGAAACCTACAATTTCATTTTTTGATAAGTTTTTAAAATCTGTCCTTTCTAATAAATTCAAAGTTTGCTTTTCTAATTCATTATATTCCATGCGTGACACCCTCTCTTTATAGTAATTTTATCAAAATCAGTAAAAAAAGACATTAAATATAAATACAAACATATGTTAAATAAAACGCTAAAAAAGAACTAGAAAAACAAATGAAATTATCCAAAAATAATACTCTTCTTTAGCTAGTGGTAGCAAAATGGTAGCAAATTCACCTATAGACATCAAAAAAAGCCCTTGGATAAAGGACTTTCTTCATTTTGGATATTATTCAAACTCTATTGTTCCAGGAGGTTTACTTGTTAAATCATACATTACTCTATTAACACCTTTGACTTCATTAATAATACGAGTCATACATGTTTGTAACGTTTCAAAAGGAATTTCTGCCGCTGTAGCTGTCATAAAGTCAGAAGTAATAACACCTCTTAATACAACTGCGTAATCATATGTTCTATGATCACCCATAACACCTACAGATCTCATATTAGATAATGCGGCAAAGAATTGTCCTTTACCCATATCAATACCTGCTTTTTCTAATTCTTCTCTATAGATTGCATCAGCTTCTTGTACAATCTTCACTTTTTCAGCTGTTACTTCACCCACGATACGAATACCAAGTCCTGGTCCTGGGAATGGTTGTCTGAATACAAGTTCTTTAGGAATTCCAAGTTCTAAACCAACTTGTCTTACTTCATCTTTAAACAATGCTTTCAAAGGTTCGATAATTTCTTTGAAATCTACATGATCTGGTAAACCACCTACGTTATGATGTGATTTAATAACAGCACCTTTACCAATTCCAGATTCTACGACATCAGGATAAATTGTGCCTTGCGCCAAGTAATCTACTGCGCCAATCTTCTTAGCTTCTTTTTCAAACACATTGATAAATTCAGCACCAATGATTTTTCTCTTTTGTTCTGGATCAGTAACTCCAGCTAATTTTTCATAGAAATATTCTTGAGCATTGACTCTGATGAAGTTCAATTCATATGGTCCTTCAGGTCCAAATACTCTTTCAACTTCGTCCCCTTCATCTTTTCTCAATAAGCCATGATCAACAAATACACATGTTAATTGTTTACCAATTGCCTTAGAAAGTAATACTGCACAAACAGATGAATCAACTCCACCACTTAATGCACACAATACCTTTCCATCACCAACTTCTTCTCTGATTTTTTGAATTGTATTTTCCGCAAAGGAATCCATTTTCCATGTTCCTTCACATCCACAAATATCATATACAAAGTTATGGAATAATTTTGTACCTTCTTCTGTATGAACTACTTCTGGATGAAATTGTACTGCATATAAATTCTTTTCTGTATTTTCCATACCAGCTACTGGGCACACTGGTGTATGTGCTGTAATATGAAAACCTTCAGGAACATTCGCAATATAGTCTGTATGAGACATCCATGTAACAGATTCTTTCTTCCAATCGCCCAATAATTTTGAAGTATCTTTTAAAGTGACTTCTGTACGTCCGTATTCACTTGTAGGTGCAGTTTTTACTTCACCATTTAGTAAATATGCCATTAATTGAGCCCCATAACAGATACCAAGTACTGGAATTCCTAATTCAAACAATTGTGGATCATATGTTAATGAATCTTCCAAATAAACGCTATCTGGGCCACCAGTCAAAATGATTCCCTTAGGATTCATTTCTTTAATCTTTTCAATTGGCATTGTATATGGATGAATCTCACAATACACATGGTTTTCTCTAACTCTTCTTGCGATGAGTTGTTTATATTGCCCACCAAAGTCTAGAACTAAAATCATTTCTTCTGCCATATATTCTCCTTACGCTTTCTTCTCTAACGCTGCAGCGATAAATCCTTTGAATACTGGATGTGCTTTATTAGGTCTACTCTTAAATTCAGGATGGAATTGTACACCAACAAAGAAATCACACGCATCATTTTCAACAACTTCAACAAGATTTGCTTCTGGATTAACACCACCAATTGTCATTCCGTGACTCTTATAGTCTTCTAAGAATTCATTATTAAATTCATATCTATGTCTATGTCTTTCAGAAATATCTTGTACGCCATACATCTTAGAAACTTTTGTACCTTCTTCTAATCTACATGCATATGCACCAAGTCTCATTGTTCCACCTTTATCAATATCATCTGACTGACCATGAATGAAATCAATTACTTTATGTTTAGAATCCTTATCAAATTCACTAGAGTTTGCATCCGCATAACCTAATACATTTCTCGCAAATTCAATCGTAGCAATTTGCATACCTAAACAAATTCCAAAGTAAGGAATATTATTTTCTCTAGCATACTTACAAGCAGTGATCATACCTTCAATTCCACGATCACCAAATCCACCAGGAACAATAATACCTTGTACATCTCTAAAGATTGCGGAAGCACTTTCTTCAGTAATATCTTCTGATTCTACCCATTTAATATGAACATTCGCACCCGTTTCATATCCACCATGTTTTAATGATTCTACAACCGATAAATATGCATCATGTAACGCAACATACTTACCAACTAGCGCAATGTTCACTTCATCATTAGAAGAATGAATTCTATCAAGCATTGTATTCCACTCTGAAAGATCAATCGCACCAGCATCTAAATGTAATTCTCTACAAACGATTTCAGAAAAATTCTGCTCTTCTAACATAATAGGAGCTTCATATAAATCCGCAACTGTTGTATTTTCAATAACACAATCTGGTTTTACATTACAGAATAATGAAATCTTTTCTTTTACTGATTGTGGTAATTTTCCATCACATCTAGGAATAATGATATTAGGTCTTACACCTAAATTTTGTAATTCTTTTACAGAATGTTGTGTTGGTTTAGATTTATATTCATTAGAACCAGAAATATATGGAACAAGAGTTACATGAATAAAACAACAATCATTTGGTTTTTCAATGGAGATTTGACGAATTGCTTCTAAGAATGGTTGTGATTCAATATCACCTACTGTTCCACCAATTTCTGTAATAACAATATCAGCATTTGCATGTTCACCAACATTATAAATGAAACGTTTAATTTCATTTGTAATATGAGGAATAATTTGAACAGTTTCCCCTAAATATTCTCCTCTTCTTTCTTTCTGTAAAACATTCCAATATGCTTTACCAGAAGTTAAGTTAGAAAACTTATTTAAATTTTCATCAATAAATCTTTCATAATGACCTAAATCAAGATCCGTTTCTGCACCATCTTCTGTAACAAAAACTTCACCATGTTGATAAGGTGACATTGTACCAGGATCCACATTCATATATGGATCTAATTTCTGTGAAATAACTCGAAAACCTCTCTGCTTTAAAAGACGACCTAAAGATGCTGCTGTAATTCCTTTTCCTAGGCCAGAAACAACACCACCCGTAACAAAAATATGCTTCATATAACCTTCCTCCATGACTATTTTAAACAAAAAGAGGGCACTAAACCTAACGACTCAAACGTCGTTTTTTTTAATGTCCTCTACGACCTAGAAATATTACACCAATACACCCATTCTGGCAAGAATTATTTTATCAAATTTTTTTGGGCTGAACTGAAAAGTTAAATTCCACTTTCAAAAAGAAAAAATAAAAAATCATCCCTTGCAGAAGTGTGCTACTGTAAAAACAATATAGTATAA
>CAVFDO010000137.1:0-3930 GCA_963621095.1 bacterium | reverse complement strand
TTAAAAGGAAGCAAAATTTGCTTCCTTTGTTTTTTTATTTGATTAATTTTGGTTGAACAAATGGAACAACATGTTCAATTGCATTTTTCGCATCAATTCTAATTTCATCATTATCTAGATCAATCAAAACATATTTTCGATTACCCATTCCAATTTCTTGCATATAGCTTAATTGTCTAAGACCTCTTCTTGTTTCCATTCTTTCTACTAGATCATGATGATCTTCTTCTTTCATTGCGTAAATCATATCTACAGAAGCTTGATCAATTGCGCAAATATCTAGTGAAGACAAGATTCCTACGTTTGGTGTAACGACTGGTGCAGCCATAACCCCTTCACAATCACAGGATACAGACATATTTCTCATCACATTGATAAATGAAATATTCTTTCCAAAATAATCAACTGTTCCTTTAGAAGATTCTGTCATTCTTTCCATGAATTCTTCATCATGAACACTCCACATATCATCAGATCCTTTTTCTGTGTGAATTTCAGCTTTTCCAATTCTTCCATCAGCGCATCCAATGCCAATATTTTTATTAGAGCCACCAAATCCACCTTGTGTATGTCCTTTGAAATGCGTTAATACAAGCATGGAATCATAGTTTGTTTCATGACTTCCTACATGGATTTCTTTTAACCATTTTCCATTTTCAACAGGTAAAGTTGTAACACCTTCAGAGTCCATGATATCCACCGAACAAAAATCCCATCCATTTACTTTTAAAGTTTCTAAATGTTGTGGTGTTGTATAACGATCACCTTCATAATATGTGTTTGTTTCAACAATTGTTCCATTTGGAATTTCATTTTGAATCAAATCTTTCACCCAACTTCTAGGCAAAATATTTGGACCGTGTTTTTCACCTGTATGCAACTTAATTGCGATGTTTCCTTTTAAATTTTCATTGATCTTTGCGTATGCTTTTTTCAATCCTTCTGCGGATAAATCTCTCGTAAAATAAACAATTGATTCATTTCCACTTCTTTCAGAATATGGAGTATAAACATCTCCACCAATACCAGCTTTTGTCATAGTACATTCCTCCTATGAACGTTATACATCTTAAAGTTCACTTGAAGTCAACAGCGATTTTTTAATTTTATTATGACGATAATAAAATGCAGGAATTAATATGATACAAGCTGCACACCACGCAGATACTTCCGCTAAGGCAATGCCATCAAATCCCAATAAACCAGGCAACGTCATTGTAAAGATAATTCTTGAAAAGAATTCCATAATACCAGAAACCATTGGTAATACTGTATCTCCCATTGCTTGTAAAGAACAACGATAGATCCATAGTAAAGACAATACAAATATAAAGATATAATTGATTCTCATATATTGCACACCATAATCAACTACACTCACTTGATCTGCACCTATCATCATCGTTAAGATCCATCTTGTCACTAACATCATTACAATACCTAAGAAAATATGAAAGATTCCCATCACAATCGCCATTTGATTGACACCTTTTAAAATACGATCTAATTTTTTAGCACCTAGATTCTGGCCAACAAATGTGGAACAAGCATATCCAAATGTACTACCAATTTGTTCTAAGATCATCATGATTTTACTCGCTGCAGAATATGCCGCAATATGTTCTGTACCAAATTTATTGATACCTGCTTGTAAAACCATGACACCAACTGCAGTAATTGAATTCATGATGGCTACAGGTAAACTAATCACAAAAGATTCTTTTAATAATTGAGAATTCATATTCCAATCTTCTTTATGAATCTTTGTTTCTTCAATTCTTAAATAGCTAATAAAACAATAGATTGCGGAAAAAGCTTGGGCAATCACAGTCGCATACGCTGCTCCTTCTACGCCAATCTTCAACCCCATCACAAACCATACATCTAATACGATATTTACAATGCACGCAATGACCATCGCAATCACAGGGTTTCTAGAATCCCCTACAGCTCTTAAAATTCCAGAAAAGAAATTATACGCATAAGATATCGTTATACAGATAAAGATAATACGAATATAACTTACCGCATCATCCAATATATTATCTGGTGTTCCCATCAAACTAAGAAGTGGCCTTGTGAAAATCAATGAAATCGTTGTCACAACAATACATACAACAACAGAAATATAAAGGCTCATTGTAATTGATTGTCTTAATCGACGATAATCTTTTGATCCAAAGAATTGTGAAGCAAGAATGGATACACCTTGTGCCATTCCCATAATAAATCCAAGAACCAAAAAGTTAATAGACCCCGTAGCACCAACCGCAGCTAGTGCATCTACACCAATTCCTCTACCAACAACGATTGTATCAACCATGTTATAAAGCTGTTGTAGTATATTTCCAACTAGTAAAGGTAAACCAAAGCTTACAATTAACTTAGATGGATTTCCCATTGTCATATCTTTTGTTTGTGTCATTCTAATTCCTCACCATTTGATGCGATAACTTTCTTATACCAATCAAAGCTATCTTTCTTGTATCTCTTAAAATTTCCAGAACCATCATCATTTTTATCTACATAAACAAAACCATATCTCTTACGATATTCACCTGTTGTAAATGATACAACATCAATACATCCCCATGGTGTATATCCCATTAGTTTTACACCATCCGCTTCTACCGCAAGTTTTACTTGTTGGATATGTTTTTTTAAATAATTGATTCTATCTTGATCATGTACTGTTCCATTTTCTAACTGGTCAATTGCGCCAAAACCATTTTCTACAATAAACAATGGCATTTCATATCTTTCATCCAATTGTTCCAACATAATTCTTAATCCCTTTGGATCAATTGTCCAACCCCATTCTGTAGCCTTTAAATATGGATTCATCACAAAATGTTCATTCATTTCACTACTACTATCTTTAATATCTTTCTTTGTATCATTTGATACAGTCATTGACATGTAGTAAGAAAATCCTAAATAATCACACTTACCCTTCTCTAAGATTTCAGCATCTCCTTCTTTCATTCCAATGTCATATCCTTTTCTCTCAAACATCTTTAATGCGTAATTTGGATAATGACCTCTACATTGTACATCAGAGAAAAAGAATCTTTCATGTGCACATTCTAATGCACATTGAATGTCATCTGGATTAGAAGTTAACGCATATACTGGTTCCATCGCAATCATACACCCAATCTTATTTTCAAGATCAATTTCATGTCCTAACACAACAGCTTTCGCACTGGCAACAAATTGATTATGTGCACATTGATACATCGCTAATTCAGGATTATCTTGCTTAGAATAAATAACACCTGAATTTGTCCAGCCAAAGATGTCATTATGAAAGTTTGCTTGATTATTGATTTCATTGAATGTCATCCAATATTTTACTTTTCCTTTGTATCTTTCAAAACATACTTTTGCGAACTTCGCAAAGAAATCAATCATATCTCTATTTAACCAGCCATTATAATGTTGTGCTAAATACAAAGGCATTTCAAAATGAGATAACGTAATCACTGGTTCAATTCCATAATGATGTAATTCATCAAACAAATCATCATAGAACTTTAATCCTGCTTCATTTGGTTCAGCTTCATCTCCATTCGGAAAAATACGTGTCCAAGCAATAGAAGTTCTAAAGCATTTGAACCCCATTTCTGCCATTAACTTGCAATCTTCTTTGTAATGATGATAGAAATCACTCGCTTCGTGATTTGGATAATATCTTCCTTCTTCTACTGCTTCTGTAATGATTCTAGGTGTATCTTTTGTACCACCTGTCATAACATCAGAAACACTCAATCCTTTCCCATCACATAATCCACCTTCAATTTGATGTGCTGCAACTGCACCACCCCACAAAAAATCTTTTGATAACATATTTTTTCCTCCATTTCCAACAAGAAAATCATAAATTACAGTGTTTATTTTTTCCATAATTGTTCATCTTTTTGGAAATAC
>CAVFDO010000136.1:0-4048 GCA_963621095.1 bacterium | reverse complement strand
ATGAAAATAACTAGCATTAGCTAGTTATAATTCCAATTTGATTTAAATGATCTTCAT
Organism: bacterium; assembly: GCA_963621095.1. GTDB lineage: Bacteria > Bacillota_I > Bacilli_A > Erysipelotrichales > Erysipelotrichaceae > Bulleidia. Next base: position 3,991 of record CAVFDO010000136.1, on the reverse strand, counting down.
CAGGATCAATATAAATTGTTTTGTAACTCGATAAAGATACCATTCCAGGTTTAGCACCTGGAATTTTTTTGAGTTCTTTTACAAGACAATATTGTACTGGAACAGAAGAAGAATATCTTCCTTTTGAAAAATATGCAGCAATCATTGCAGAGTTTCTTAATGTATCTTCATCTAAATGATCGCAATGAACGACTACATGAGCTCCATGATATCCTTGCGCATGTAACCAGTACTCATTTTTTCTTGCTTGATGCCATGTTAAAGCTTCATTTTGTAGATTGTTTTTACCAAAGGAAACAGAAATACCGTTTGGTAAATCAATCGTTGTGATATGTGGACCATTTTCTTTCTTCTTTTTCTTTTTTGGATTTTTCTTTTCAGTGATATAGTTTTGCTTGATTAATTCTTCTTTGATTTCTAAGGCAGTATCAAAATCTGCCATATCCAACTGTTCTAATAATCCTTCGAAGTAATGAATTTCATTTTCACAGATATCAATTTGTTCTTGTAAATAGACTTGTCCTTTTTTGAATTTATTATATTTTGTAAAACATTTACGAGCATTGGCTTTTCCATCTAATTTAGAGTCTAATGGAATTACAATATCTTTTCCATCTTCCCAACTTTGCAAAGTGATCTCGTGCATACCTTTTGTATCTTGAATATTATAAGAATATAACAAATCACCATATTCTTTCCATTTAGCACAGTCTTTTGCTTCATCAAAACTTTTATAGAGTCTAGGAAGTTTTGTTGTTTGATGTTTTAATTCTTTCTTAACAAAATGATAAATATCTCCAGATATCGATTTGATTCTTTCTTTTTCTTCTTTGTGATAATACAAAATGTCAAAAGCTTCAAAGAGTGGATAAGATTTACAAGGACCTATACTAGTTAATGGAATACAATGGAATACTGTATTATCATTTTCATTTCCAATATATAAAGAATCAGACTGTTCAATTTCAGACATGATGGATGAAAAAGATTGTCCTAATGACATACGATATTCAATTTCTTTTGAAAGAAATGGAGAAAATCCCGCAAATTGTTTTGTTAGAGAAATAGATTCATCTATATCTTGATCAATAAATGGATCTTTTTTATCTTGTGGAGGTGTAGAAACAAATGTAGCATTTGGTAATATCATTCTTTTTTGATTTTCGAAAGGTGGAATTCTTTTTAACGCATCAATGATTTTTCCATCTGTACCAACTAGAATGATATTTGCGTATTTACCCATAAGTTCAACATATAAAAATATATTTTCCACATCTCCAAGTGTATTTCTTCTGCGTATTGTAAAAGTACACCAACGATCTAAACCAGCTTGTTCAATAGATTCAATGATACTTCCTTCTAGGTATTTTCTTAGAAGCATTACAAAATTACCAGGTTCTTTAGGTGTTGGGTAAGAACGATTCGTAAATAATAAACGATTATATTCAGAATGCGTACTAATCAATAGTTGTTGTTTTCCTTGATTTCCATGAACTTGAAATAAAACTTCTGTTGTAGAAATTTGCCATATTTTTTGTATTCTTAAAGGAAGACTTTTTTGAATATTTGGTACGATTTTGTGTAATAAGATTCCATCTAATGCCATAATTTACTCCATATATGAAAAGTATTATATCATGATTGACTCACTCCTAGAAAAAGAGTAATCTAGTAGACAAATATAAAGAGGTGGATATGACAAATAAAGGTTTATTGATTGTTTTGAGTGGACCAAGTGGAGTAGGAAAAGGGACGATTTTGAAAGAATTTATGAATGATCCTGAGTTGAAACTTGCTTTTTCTGTTTCTATGACAACAAGAGAAAAAAGACCAGGGGAAGTTGAAGGTGTTAATTATTTCTATGTGACCAAGGAACGCTTTGAACAAGCAAAACAAAATGGTGAACTTTTAGAGTGTGCTGAATTTGTTGGCAATTGTTATGGTACTCCATTGCATGAAGTAGAACGTTTGAGAAATGAAGGAAAGAATGTTCTTTTAGAGATTGAAGTTCAAGGCGCAAAACAAGTTGTTGAAAAAGTTCCTGATGCCTTAACAATATTCATTGTTCCACCAAGCATGGAAGAATTAGAAAAGAGAATTCGTGGTAGAGGAACAGAAAGTGAAGAAGTCATTGCTTCTAGATTAAATAAAGCTAGAAGTGAATTACAATTGGCTGATCAATATCAATATGTTGTATGTAATGATGATATTCATACAGCCGCAAACAAAATCACCACGATTATTAAAGAACATATGGCATGAACAAAAAACACAGAGATTACAGTTTCTCTGTGTTTTTAAAATGTGTTTTTGCGACTTGATTCAATGCATCAAATCCATAACGTTTCACAAATTCTTTTGCGCATTGATCTACATTACTACCGGCACCTAAGCAGAAGTGCATATCCCATTTTTGATCCATCTCTTCCATTTTCTTTAAGAATGCGTAACGCGCAATTACAGAAGATGTTCCAACAGAAATATATTTATTTTCTGCCTTTGTTTCAAAATAAATTCCTCTAATGACAACTGGTTCTTTTTGAATGTACTTGTAATAACTATTTTCTACACAGAATTGATCAATGATCTTAAATTCAGGTAAACCATATTTCTTAGATAGATGTACATAAGCTTGATTATGAAGTTTCGCTTTGATTGCGTTTAAGTTGTTTGTCTGATGAACTATATTGTATTTTTCATTATCAACAATTAATAATGAATGCGGTATTCTTTGAATGATTTCTGGAGCTATCTTCAAAATATCTTGGTCTGTAAGTTGCTTGGAATCTTTTACACCAAGTTCTTTTAATCGCTCATAAGGAGTATCATCAACAATAGAGGCGCATACTACAACGGGTCCAAAATAATCACCAGTACCTACTTCATCACTTCCTGCTTGTGGTAATTGATTCTTTGATTTTATTTGATGAACTTCTTCAATATTCATAAAAGCAGATGCATATGTTAATGCATCATTTCCTTGAAAAACAGTTTTCCCTGATTCATAACAAGTAATAACACAGTTTTCACATTTCAATTGCCATTTCGCGTATGGAGGTGTTTTACTTTTGTTTTCTTTCCAAGTTTGATATAAACGTTCTTCTTGTTGAACTGTTAGTTTTAAAGTATATACATTTGACATGAAAAATATTTTATCAAAAATCATTGTGTTGGTAAAATAGGACGCTATTAAATTTATATTTCCCTTTTCCATGTCCCAATACAGGTATTATGATTTTTGTTTGTAATAAATTTGTAATTAATTTTGAAGAACTAGAACTTTTTAAATTTGTTATTTTCATTACATTGGATCTACCAAAAACATTTTCGAATCCATAAACTTCAAGTAAATCAAAAATATGATTGATTGTTTTCTTAGATAAATTATTTTTTAATAGAATTTCTTCAATGTTCGCTTTTTTTAGATCAATGTCTACTTTTTTGGTTTCAATGTCTACTTTTTCGGTTTCAATGTCTACTTTTTTAGATGCTTTTCTTATGTGAAGATCTCTATTACAGAGTTCGTTTTTCTCGTTAAGAAGTAAATTTCTTAAGAATAATTCTAGATATTCTGTGGTTTCATGAATTCCACGTTGTAAATCAGTATAGTTTGCACGAACTAAAGCATTTCTAAAATACCATGCATTTTCTGCAAAAATATCATTTGTTGCGGAAAAACCAAGTGATTTTAAATATTTGATAAAAAAAACAGCTGTTGTTCTAGTGTTACCTTCACCAAATATATGTATCTGCCAAAGCCTAGAGATGAATATCGCTAGATGGTTGATGATTTCATTCATAGAAAGATTTTTAAAACTGAAATTGATTTCTTGCGAAATATCATACTCTAACGTAGCTTTTAATTCTGAAGCAGTGCCATACATGACAGTTTCTCCATCAAGTACCCATTCTTTTTTTGTGATGTTATAATCTCTTATTTTTCCGGCATGATTATAAATTCCTTTAAATAGCTTACGATGTATAGAAATGT
>CAVFDO010000135.1:0-4109 GCA_963621095.1 bacterium | reverse complement strand
TAAAGATATAACACCTATTTTCATTCAAACTCCTCAAAAATCTGTATTCATTATACCATTAAAAGAAGCATTCAACATGACACTTCCAAATATTCGTAATACAATCTTCTCAATGATTAATGGAGGCAGTTTATGTTAAAAATTTATGGAACAAATAGTTGTCCAGATTGTATGGACGCTAAAGCGAATTTTGATTTCTATGGAATTGAATATGATTATGTAGATGTATGTACTTCTGTAAAAGAATTCTTACAATTACGTGATTCTAATCCTATCTTTGACATTGTAAAAGAAAAGAAATCTGTTGGGATACCTGCAATCATCAAAGAAGACAATTCAGTTACATTGGATTGGGAAAGCATCATTACTGATTTAGGCAAAGAAGTCATTCATGTTTCTCAAGGAAAAGCTTGTGGATTAAACGGAAAAGGATGTTGATCATCCTTTTTTCTTGTATAATAATGCCATATGTTATTAAAAATTAACCAAATTAAAATTCCTGTAGGAAAACAATTAACTACAGATGATATCGCTAAAAAAATCCACGCTTCTAATAATGATATTCTTTCCTATGAAATCGAAAGAGAATCATTAGATGCTAGAGATAAACAATTGGTTTATTCCTATACAGTTCTTGCGAAAGTTAAAAATCCAGAAAAATATCTCAAAAGAAAAGATGTCATTGAAGGTAAAAAAGAAGTTTACCAAAATCCTCCAAAATGCAGCACACAAGAAAGACCAATCATTGTTGGATTTGGTCCTAGCGGTATGTTTGCAGGATTATTATTAGCCGAATGTGGATGTAAACCAATCATCATTGAAAGAGGAAAGAATGTCGAAGATAGAACAAAAGATATTCAAGAATTCTTTCAAAATGGAATCTTAAAACAAGAAAGTAATATTCAATTTGGTGAAGGTGGCGCTGGAACTTTTTCAGATGGAAAACTAACAACTAGAATGAAAAACATTCGTGTTCAAAAAGTATTAGAAGAATTCATTGAAGCAGGTGCAGAGCCAGCAATTGCCTATCAACACCGTGCACATATTGGAACAGATGTATTACGTATCTTAGTAAAAAACATTAGAGAAAAAATCATATCGTTAGGTGGAGATATCCATTTCAACACTCGATTAGATGAAATCATCTTAGAAAATCAAAAAGTAAAAGGAATTCTTACAAATAAAGGAACATTTTCTTGTACGTATTTATTACTTTGTTGTGGACATAGTGCTTCTGATACGTATGAAACTTTATACAAACAAGGCATCCCAATGATTCAAAAAGATTTTGCGTGCGGTGTACGTGTAGAACATCCACAGACTTTAATCAATCAAAATCAATATGGCAACTTTGCGGATCACCCTGCTCTTTCTGCAGCGAGTTATTCTTTAACATATCGAGCTTCTACAGATAGAGGTGTTTATTCATTTTGTATGTGTCCTGGCGGTGTTGTTATTCCTGCTTCCACAGAAAATCATTCTTTAGCAGTCAATGGAATGTCCTATAGTCAAAGAGATGGAAAGAATGCGAATAGCGCAATCCTTGTTCAAATTCCGACAAAAGACTTTGATCATGGTCATCCGTTAGATGGTTTCCAATTCCAAAAAGAATTAGAAAAGAGAGCATACATCAATTTATTCAACGCTCCAAGTGAAAATATCAAAGATTATATTAATCATAAAACACCTTCTACATTAACAATAGAATCTTCATATCCTAGAGATAACACCTTAACAGATATGCATACTTTATTCTCAGATGATGTAAATCAATCATTAGAAGAAGGATTTATGAATTTTGATCACAAGATTCCAGGATTTATTGATCAAGGAATTATGGTAGGGATGGAATCTAGATCTTCTTCTCCAATCCGTATTGTACGTGATGAACAAGGTCAAAGCATCCAAGTAAAAGGATTATATCCATGTGGCGAAGGTGCTGGTTATGCGGGTGGAATCGTTAGTAGTGCAGTCGATGGAATTCGACAAGCAGAAAATGTCATTCAAAGTATTCAAAAAGCTGAAGCGTAATCTTCAGCTTTTTCATTATCAATCAAACAAAGCCATCTTCTGGCATCTAGCCGCGATTGGATCTAAATCAAATTCAGCTGGTTGGAATCTTGGACAAACACTTTCAGCATTGGCAATAACAGATGAAGCTAATCTTGTTCCAATTTCACAGGATTGTTTCAATGACTTTCCATATGTCAAACCTAACGCTACACCAGAGAAGAATGCATCCCCTGCACCAGTCGTATCTACAACTTGTGTTTTTTGTGGAGGAATATAACCATATTCACCTTTATCATCTACGTAAACAGCACCTCTATCCCCTAATGTCACAACAAAGTTAGAATATTGAGCTAGTTTTACTTGTTTGGAAATCACTTGTGCAAGTTTATCAGGTTCATAATTCGAATAATCCTCAGAGAATAAAGTAGAAGCTTCTTGGTCATTACATACAACACAACCTGTACGTTTCATCAAATCTCTTCTTTCCATCGCAATCGACATATTACTTACAACTGCATATACTTTAATGCCATATTTATCCGCAAGATCAAAAATTCGATTTAACAAATCAGAATCCATATCAATTTCCACAACGATACTATCTGAATTCTTAAAAATTTCATCTCCATAATCATCTAATATATGATTGATTTCAGATAAATCAGGACGTTGTGAAATAGAGGCAACAACATCACCTGTATTATCAAATATCGCAAGCCAAGTTCCTAGACCACCTTCAACTTTACGAATATATTTTGTATTCACTTTATGTCGGTCCAGTTTCGCAATCACATCTAATGAAGTACCAGAATGATCAACTACACTAACAAATGTAGGTCTTAATTCAACATTTGCGATATCTTCCGCAACATTTCTACTAACACCGCCATGAACCTGTAATACTTTTCCTGCATTTCTTCCACTAGGAATATATTTCTTGTTTGGGTACCCTTTAATATCTACAAAAACTGCTCCAAAAACTGTAATTGGCATGTCATTTCCTCATTTCTAATACATCTAGGATACAAGAAAACAAAGTTTAAAACAATTGTAAAATTAATGTTAAGGATGGATACTTTCAATAAACCATCTATTTTTTTCTAAGTATAGATTTCTTCTCTGTCCACAAATAAAACAAATGAATCTTATTCCACATCCACCAACTTGTGCTGCCCTTCTTTCTTTACTAACAATTTTATCTATTTGGTATTTTTTACCATTATCCCAACATACATATAATGGAAGAACATTTCCATCTTTTGTTTGTTTCACAATGACATCCACATATCTTTTATAGTATTCCATATAATCACTCCTTATCTTCATTATATGAAATATTCTGTTCATCACAACATCAAATGCAACAGTTTTTTTGTTTAATATTGAATTTTGTGCATTAAAACGCTAAAATGTTTTCATGACATTACAAGATATTATATTGGATTATAAAAAAAGATCAGGATTATCAACTTCACAAATAGCACTAAAGTTAGGTGTTGCACGATCTACTGTCATGAGGTGGGAAAAAGGAGAAGTCACACAAATCACATCCAAAGTATGTGCAGGTCTATCTAAAACAGTTGGATATGATGTTACACCATTCCTAAAAGGAAATGATGGAAGAGTTAAGATTCCTATCTTAGGTTACGTAAAAGGTGGATATGATATGTTTGCTGAAGAAAACTATCTTGGTGAAGAAGATGTCTCATTATCAGAGAAACAACTTGGAGACTATTATTTAAAAGTAGAAGGTTCTTCTATGATTGGAGTAGGTATCATGCCAGGTTCTTTAGTTCTTGTTCATTCTACAAACCACATTGAGAATGGAAAAATTGGAGTTATCATGATTGGTGATGAAGTTACAGTCAAACGATTTGTATTAAAGAATAAAATGATTATTTTAGAAGCAGCAAATCCTGAAGTAGAAAATCGTTATTTCACACAACAAGAAGTTAGAACATTGCCTGTACGTATTATTGGTGAAGTTTTATCTGTAAAAACATATTTGTAATATCAAAAAAGCCAACATGGCTTTTTTTGTTTATCTTCAAAGCTTGACAGGACCCCCCCCCGATTTTATAATCAAAATATAACAA
>CAVFDO010000134.1:0-4134 GCA_963621095.1 bacterium | reverse complement strand
CAGAGCTGCGGGGAAATGCCCGGAACTCGTAGCTACGCTACTTCGTTATTATAGATGATGTACTAGATTCTGATTTTCCATTCCAGCTCCTCTATCATAACCTTTGACAAATCTAAGGCGAAAATATAAAATTGTATTACAAATAATACAAAAGGAGGCTTATTATGACCACAATTTCTTTACGAGTTAATGATGAGGAATCTAAATTAATTCATGACTATGTTTCAGTTAATAAATTAAATATGAGTCAATTTATTCGTGATGCAGTGCTAGATAAAATAGAGAGTGATTTTGAACTTGATGAGGCACGCATTTTAGATGCATTAAAAAAATCCGAAAAAGAAAATAAATATGATCATACTGAAGTTTGGAAGATGCTTGGTGTCTAAATGTATAAAGTAGAATTTACTGAATCAGCTGTTAAACAACTAAAAAAATTAGACAAACAAACAGTACGAGTCATAAAAAATTGGGTTATTAAAAATTTAGTCAACACTCCAGATCCAAGGTTACATGGTAAATCTTTAAAAGGCAATCTAAAAGGAATATGGAGATATAGGGTAGGGGATTATAGATTGTTCGCAATAATCAAAGAAGATATAATCACCATCAGTATTTTTGAGATTGGCCATAGAAAAGAAATTTATAAGAAATAATCTATATTACATGTAGATCAGATACTGTGAGGCTTAATTTTTCCCTGTAAAGCTGATTTATGATATGTGTGATGGCCCACGGCAGCATTCAATCTAACATCGGGTGGCTTAAGGTCACCCTTTTGTTTTATTTTAAGAAGGACGAAAAAAGGAGATCAACCGCCAGCACAACGCGCCACCGTTAAGTGGGGCAAAGGCGCGCCTAGACCAATCTCCATGTGAATAATATCATATAAATGTAATTCTCACGAATACCTTTCTGGTTTATCTTGTATTTTTTCTAGTTTCTTTGCGGCACGTAGTGCGATTGCACGTGGTGTTTGCATAGAATCAAATAGGATGATGATTGCTTCTTCATCATAATCTATCTTTTCTACAGTACCATCTCCAAATACTCTATGTCTTACTCGATCACCTTCTTTGAAAGATAATTCTGAAGCACTTGGAATAAAACTTCGATTGATACGTTCAATATTATCCAATGCTTTTTGGATATACTCTGCACTTGGTTGTGATGTGTATTCTAATAGTGTTGGATCAATATCAAATAAGAATCTAGATGGGAATCTAGAAGTATCCCCTATATTTCTTCCACCTGAATCTGTTAGATATAAACCTTTTTCTGCACGTGTCATTGCGACAAAGGCAAGTCTTCTTTCTTCTTCCATTCCTTCCATTGTACGTATCTTTCTAGATGGAAAGATTCCTTCAACAAGTTGTACCAGAAATACATACGGAAACTGTAATCCTTTTGCGGCATGAATGGTCATTAAGCGAACTCTATCTTGTTTTATCGCAACATCAGCGTTCGTAAATAATGAGATATGTTTTAGATAAGACAACAAATCCACCTCTTCACCTACTGTTGTTTCCCATTCATAGATGGATTGTTTCAATTCAGCTAGATCATCTAATCTTTCTTGTGAACCTTCTGTTCTTAATAGTTCTTCATAACCTGATTGGTCTAATACATCTGTTAATAATTCAGATACTGGTTTTTCATTCATATGATCTGTATAAGAATCTATCATTCGGATGAGAGAAGATGCTTTGGTATTTTTGAATAGTGGTTCTTCTAGATTCTGTCTTAAAGATTCATAGAGCGTTATATGATTTTTATCTGCGTATTCTCTTAGAAACTTCATTCTTTTTTGACCTAGATTTCTTTTCGGAACATTCGCAATTCTCACGAAAGATAAATCATCTTTATACGCAATCAAGCGAAGATACGATAACGCATCTTTAATTTCCATTCTTTCGAAGAATTGAACACCTGAAGAAATCATATATGGAATCTTTTCTTTGATAAACTCTTCTTCTATGACACGTGTTACGTAATGTGCTCTATAAAGAATCGTGATATCACCATAGCTATTTCCTGCATCTATTAATCTCTGGATTTCTTGGATGAGCCACTTTGTTTCTTTTCTTGGATTATCTGCGTGATGAACTAAAACTTTTGGCCCACGACTTAAAACTGGAACTAAATCTTTTTTCATTCGATTTGTGTTTTTAGAAACCAAAGAATTGGCTACGGATAATATTTCTGGAGTTGAGCGATAGTTCTTCATCAACATGATTGTCTTTACACCAGGAAACTTTTTATCAAAGCTTAAAATTGAATTAATACTCGCTCCACGCCATGTATAAATGGTTTGATCTGGGTCACCCACAACAAATAGATTCTGATGATATCCACATAGACTTTCCATCAATGCATATTGTGGTGGGTCAATATCTTGAAATTCATCTACCATGATATACTGCAATCTTTTTTGCCACTTTAATTGTATTTGTGGGAATTCTTGAAATATGTAAAGTGTTAAAAATATTAAATCATTGTAATCTAACGCAAAACATTTCTTTTGTTGGTACAAATAACCATAGAATAAAATATCATCTAGTTTTGTAGCTTCTAAATATTTTTGATGTAATTCTTCTACTGACATTTGAATGAGATATTTGTAGTAGGTTGGTTCTTCTACACATTTCTTCATTTCAAACATATCTCTTGCGTTAGAGAATGTTTTATCTCTGAGTGTCAGATTTCTTTCTTCATAGATAATTTTCAACATAGCGTCTATATCTGCGTTATCTAACACAAGAAATGATTTTGGATATTGTATCGCATGAGAATCTTCTTGTAGGATTGACACACAAAAAGAATGGAATGTACAAACATATCCAGTATCATTATCATCTGTTAATTGATGAATTCTTTCTTTCATTTCTGAGGCTGCTTTGTTTGTGAAAGTAACGCATAGAATATTACCAGGTCGTATTCCTAGATCATTCACAAGATACGCAAAACGATGTGTTAAAGCTCTTGTTTTACCAGAACCCGCTCCAGCAATTACACGAATATATCCTTCTGTTGTTGTAACAGCTTCTATTTGTTCTTCATTCAATCCTTCTAATACATCATCCACCATATTCCATTACCATCTTTGTATATTGTACTGTTTCTTCCCATTGTGTTTGTGCGTCAATTGTTGCGATACCATCATTCTTTTGTTCACCATAAGATCCAAATTGTGCGTGGTTCCCGCCAATGATTACTTCTTCATAAGAAGTATCATTTAGATTTGTTAAATTCTTTTCATAGCTTTCTTTGTTCAAAACACCATCATTAGAGCCGTATAAAGATAGAATCATTAGATTTGTATCTGATAAATCTTTTGTGCTATAAGATGCCATCAATATTAATCCATCAAATTGATCTAAATGATTTGATACAAAACTTGCAGCACATACACCACCTAACGAATGACCTGCCATATACCAATGATCCACATCATAATCATCTAACACTTTATTTGCGTTATTTGTGCCTAAAATCGCCAAACGAAATGGCATTCGAACAATCACAAACAATATTCCTTCTTTCGCGTATTGTTTTCCTAAAGGTGTATAACTTTCTTCTTCCACTTTCGCACCTGGGTAAAAGATGATTCCTGCATCATACTTTTCAGGCACAAAAGAAATATAATCATCTGTTTCTTCTACTGTTATAAGATTTTCATTTGTTAGTTGATTCAATGCGATAGTATCCGCATGATAGTAATCTGAAACATAGATATAGCTTCCACCTATCATTCCAAGTAATAATCCAATAACAATTGTTATAATAATTCTCTTTTTCTTCATGCCATAATTTTATACAAAAAGCATCAAATATGAAATCATTTTACTTCATATAATAGCGTACCCTTTTAACATGTAATCCTTTAATATTGAATATATGATATTTTTAAAAGGCATTCTTTTACAGAATGCCTTAACCTTTTTTGTTTTCTGTGGTTCTTTGGAGTAAGTCCAAAATATATACCGGTCCTTCTCTCCATGAATCACCCCGACTGGCCCGCTAACGCAAGTCAGACGAGGTTTCTGTTATCCGGTTTACCATAATGTTCAGTTGTCATTATAGTTCCTTCCAACACGGACGTTCACAGCGCCCTCTGGTTTCGTTTTTACACGA
>CAVFDO010000133.1:0-4262 GCA_963621095.1 bacterium | reverse complement strand
TTAAAGAATCTGAAATAGAATTATTTGCATGTGATATAGAAAATGCAAAATGTAGATTTCTAGCTTCCTAAAAATAGATGTTACGATTATTAAAAACATGTTTCCGTTCATTGAGGCATGTTTTCCTTTTCTTAGAAGGGATGATATAATCAAGCAATGAAAAAAACATTAATTATAGGACCAACATATTTAGAAATATTTTCTAAAGTAAAACAATTACCAAAAGGAAATGAAGATATTGATATTTTATCTACAGTACAAAAAGTTTCTGGAAGTGGATACCACTGTGCAAAATTTTTTAAAGAACTTGGATTAGATTATGAGATGATTTCTCCAGTAGGAGAAGGCGTTTACGCAGAAGAAGTTTTAAATCAAGTTAACAATGAAGATATTTCTATGAGAATGATGGATGGTTACATGAATGGATGCAGATATACATTATCTGATATGAATGGTGAAACTAGTCAATTTATTGTTCCTGGTGCGGAATATGAATTTGATGAAATGTTTGTTTATGAAGATTCTGATTTGTATGATGATGTAAACAATGTTTGTTTATTTGCGGATATGTTATGTGGCCAAATGACAAGCATTCATGATTTATTAGAGGTATTAGAATCTTTAGATAAATCTTTGGTTTTTGTACCAAATGGTAGAAGTAATGATTTGATAGAAGGTGTTTTAGAAAATATCTTTTCTTATCAACCAACTTTGATCGTATCTGATACAAAAGCGTATTATCTGGCGAATGAATATAGTGGCGAATTAAGAGATGTTGCAAAACATCTTGGTGAAATGACAGGTGGAATTGTAATGATTATTAAACAAGGTGAAGGAACATTTGTTTATGATCAGGATGAATGTTTTATTGCACAAAATGAAGATGATGTTGATTTCGATAAAGAAATTGCATTATATCTATGTGCGAAACAATGTGGTGTAGATTTGAAAAACGCTGTTATGTATGCGAGTAGCTATGCATCGAAGGATAGTGATATCTTTGATGCAAGAGAAAGATTGAAACAATTGATTATGGTGAAATAATGCATTCTGGTTTAACAACAAAACAAGTAGAAGAAAGAATTCAACAAAATCAAATCAATGGAAGAAGTGAAAATGCATCTAGAACAAATAAAACGATTATTTGTTCTAATATTTTTACTTATTTTAATTTTGTGAATCTTATTTTATTTGTTTTTGTTTTGTTAACGGGAAAGATGAAAAATGGTTTATTCATCGGAACTGTTATTTTTAATACGAGTGTAGGAATCTATCAACAATTAAAATCAAAGAAACTATTAGATCAATTATCCATTCTTGCGGAAACAAAAGTAAAAGTAAAACGAGATGGAAAATGGATTGAAATATTACCTGAAGATATCGTAGTAGATGACTTGATATCTTTGAGTGTAGGGATGCAGGTTCCAGTAGATGGAATTGTTTTGAATGGACAAGCTGAAATTGATGAAAGCACCTTAACAGGTGAAGCTAAACCAATTCAAAAGAAAGAAAATAATGTTGTTTATGCTGGAACGATGATTGTTTCTGGAATAATGGAAATACGGGTTACTAAGGTTGGTGAAGCATGTACGATTCGGCAAATCATGTCAGATGCCTCTAAAGAATCTTATGTGTCTTCTAACTTACGGAATGATTTAGATAAAATCATCCGTAGTATTTCTTATTTGATTATTCCAGTAGGAATTCTATTGTTTTTGACACAATATTATTTTATTCATCTGAATTGGGATAATGCGTTATTAAAAACAATTGCGGCAATCGTTGGTATGATTCCAGAAGGTTTGATTGTATTGACTTCAATTGCCTTAGCTGTTTCTTCCATTCGATTATCAAAGAAATCTGTGCTCGTTCAAGATCTATTTTCAATAGAATCATTAGCTAGAGTAGATATGGTTTGTTTTGATAAAACCGGTACATTGACAACAGGAAACATGCAAGTGAATCAAGTTGTTTGTTTTAATGGTATGAATGAAGAAAAGTTTATTCCTTTAATGCAATCTTATTTGAATGATGAGGTTGCTCCTAACGCAACTAGTAACGCATTGATTAAATACTTTTCTAAAGGAAATCATTATTCCGTTCAAGAGTCGTTGCCTTTTTCTTCAAGTAGAAAGTATGCCTCAAAAACATTGAATGATTATGGAACAATCTATGTTGGTGCGTATACATTTTTGTTTCGTGAATATGATGAAAATGTACTACAACAAATCAATACCTATACAAAAGAAGGAAAAAGAGTATTAGCTGTTTGTAGTAGTAAACAACCAATCCAAAAAGATGTATTACCATATGATTTGAAGTTGATTGCACTCATTGTGATACAAGATGAATTACGAACTAACGCAAAAGAAATTGTAGATTATTTCAAGAAACAAGATGTAAAGGTGTGTATTTTATCAGGAGATGATGCACTGACTGTTTCTTCTTTAGCGAAACAAATTGGGATTGATCATGCAGAAGAGTATATAGATTATTCTACATGTGATGAACCAATTGATGTGATGGTGAAAAAGTATCGTATTTTTGGAAGAGTAACACCTGATGGAAAAAAGAAATTAGTACAAGCATTTCAAAAAGATGGACATCATATCTTAATGAATGGAGATGGGGTAAATGATGTTCCATCTATGAAAATCGCAGATGTTTCTGTTTCTATTGGCTGTGCAAATGATGCGGCAAAAAATAACGCAAATATTATTTTATTGAATAATGATTTTTCTGAAATACCTTCAATTGTAGATGAAGGTAGAAGAGTCATTAATAATATTTCTAGAGCTTCCTCGATGTATTTTGTAAAGACAACATTTTCTATTTTATTAGCGGTATACGTGATTTTATGTAGACAATCCTATCCATTTATACCAATTCATTTAACTTTGATTAGTGCGATAGGTGTAGGAATACCAACATTCTTCTTACAAATGGAACCTAGTTTTGAAAGAATACATGATAAGTTTGTATTACATTCCTATATGAATTCTTTACCAAGTAGTATTTGTGTTTTTATAACCGCTTTTGTTTGTGCTACTTTAAAACAGAACTATGGATTAGATGATACAAGGTTTTCTGGTTTATTTGTATTATTGACAGGAATTGTGTACATCATTACATTGTTTAAAGTTTATCATCCTCTAACAAAGAATCGTTTTTGCGTGATTAGTTGTATGACAATTTTGTTATTCTTAGCTTTATTTTGTTTGCAAAATGTATTTTCTGTATCATTTCATTGGAATGATTTATGGATATTCATTCTCTGTATTATTCTAGAAGGTACAATCATATATTTATTAACAAAATTGATAGATAAATTAACCAATCGCTGATTCAATATCAATACTAGTACGAATATAGTGAAACAATTCATGAATGAAAGTATCGAGTGCTTCTGAACGATACTTTTTTTCCTTTTCGACCATATAAAAACTAATTTTAGGTGGTTCTTCATAAATAGAGTAAATAGAAATAGGATTGGTTTTAGCTATTTTTAAAGCAGTGCTTAAAGAAACGATAGACCACATATCTTTTTCAACCATATACGAAGATAATTCAGAACCATTTGATATACGAACATAATAATTATGATCACCAAAAAATCCATCATGCCAAGCATTGAAAATAGGATTCCAACGGATACAAAGCTCTTTTTCTGCAGGAAGTTCACTTACATGGATGCCATTGTAGTAAGGAGAATCTTGAGGAGAAACTAGATACATTGACTCATTATAGATAGGAATCGTTTTGATATTAGAAAAAGCACGTGGAATACTTACTATACCAATGTCGAAGCTATTTTGTTCGAGCTTGTTATAGATTTCAGTGGAGTGATATGTATGAATATTTAATGTGATATTTGGATGCTTTGACATGAACTCTTTATAGAAAGGGACAAGTGAAAATAGATTGGTTACTTCATTTGCAGCAATGGAAACAAATTCTTTCTTGCCAATACTTTTGATATAATCAATTTCTTTCATGGAGTTATTGATTTGTTCCGCAATCTGTAAGAATTTTTGTCCTTGTATTGTTAATTCAATAGAATGTCTTCCTCTACCACGATTAAATAATTCAACACCAAGTTCATTTTCTAAGTGTTGAATTTTAGTAGATAAATTACTTTGATTCATATATAAAGCTAATGCTGCTTTTGAAATACTTCCTGTGTTGTACACCGCTAAAAAAGCTTGAATATCATCTAAATTCATTTTTCACCTCTTAAATATATATATATATAATTCTATATA
>CAVFDO010000132.1:0-4290 GCA_963621095.1 bacterium | reverse complement strand
ATGGTTTATTATGTGCAATCTTATCATTCTTGTTTAATCAAATAGGAGTCTTTTCTTTATTTGCATGTATTTTAGGGATTTTAGGAATTAAGCGAAATGCAGATAGAAAAGATAATTTCTATAAGATTGCGATTGCGGATGTAGCTGTAGGATGTGTTACAGCTGTATTGTTTATTCTTTATATTACAGGTGTTATTCAACATTAATACTTGCGCATCAAAAAAATAAATGATAAAGTATTAAAGCTTTTGGACTGGGAATATCGCTCCTCTGACGTTATGCTCGGTGTAGAAGTTATTAGAAAGAAAAGAGGAAAATAAAATGTTATCAAACGAAAAGAAAGCTGAAATCGTAAAGAACTTTGGTCGTAAAGAAGGCGATACAGGTTCTACAGAAGTACAGGTTGCTTTATTAACAGAACAAATCAATGTTCTTACAGAGCACATGAAGGCTAACAAGAAGGATTATTCTTCTAACCGTGGTCTTTTAAAGATGGTTGGACGTAGAAGAAGTCTATTAGCTCACTTAAAGAGCCAAGACATCAACCGTTACAGAGATCTTGTACAAAAGTTAGGCTTAAGAAAGTAATATACTTTTCGAAAAATGTCACTAGATTATATCTAGTGATTTTTTTATAATACATATATGTCATTTATAGAATTTAGAGATGTAAAAAAGATTTATCACGTTGGTGAAGTAGATATTCATGCCTTATCTGGAGCGAGTTTCAAGATTGAAAAAGGTGAGTTTATTGTTGTAGCTGGAGCGTCAGGTGCTGGTAAAAGTACGATTTTAAATATTCTTGGTGGTATGGATACTTGTACAAGTGGTGAAATATTAGTAGATGATAAACGAGTTGATTCTTTGAATGAGAAACAATTAACAGATTATCGTCGTTTTGATATTGGATTTGTATTTCAGTTTTATAACTTGGTACAAAATCTTACAGCATTAGAGAATGTAGAACTCGCTACGGAAATCTGCAAAGAACCATTGGATCCTTCAGAAATCTTAGATAAAGTAGGATTGAGTGATAGAAAGAATAACTTTCCTTCACAACTTTCTGGTGGGGAACAACAACGCGTTGCGATTGCTAGAGCTTTAGCGAAGAATCCAAAGTTATTACTATGTGATGAACCAACTGGTGCATTAGATTACGTGACAGGAAAACAGATCTTAAAGCTCCTTCAAGAAACATGTAGAAAACAAAATATGACAGTCATTGTCATTACACATAACTTAGCGATTACACCAATGGGAGATCGTGTTTTAAGAGTGAAAAATGGACGAATTGTTTCAGATACAGTCAATGAACATCCACAGGATATAGATACGATAGAATGGTAAATTTCAAGATTAATACAACAAGAAAAAAGGATATCTTTAGATTGATCCGTAATACGAAAGGAAGATTCTTTTCACTCATGGCAATCATCATTATTGGTGTTGCTTTTTTCGTAGGCGTATCAGGCAGTTCTTATGTTATGGGAAAAAATGTAGATGCGTATGCAGACGAAACAAATCTAAAAGATATAACAATTTATTCTAATTATGGATTTGATGATGAAGATGTAGAAGCCATTAATCAAATGAGTAAAGTAGATAAAGCAGAAGGTAGTAAGTTTGTTGATGTTCTAGCCAATAGTTCAGAATTGTCTAAAGTTACTAGAATTCATTCTTATTCTGAAGAAAATACAATCAATCAATTTGTTTTAAAAGAAGGTAGATTACCAAATAACAAAAATGAAGTATTAGCTGAAAAAGGTACAGATATGGCTGAGACTTTTCAAATAGGTGATAAGATTACTTTATCTAGACCAGATAATGATCTATCAGATTATTTGGGTGTTACAGAAGTAACGGTTGTTGGTTTGATTGATACACCTTTATATATCAATGAGACAAAGGAAACTTCTACTTTATCTAATCAATATATTTCTACGTATCTTTATATTCCAAAAGATGCATTTTCTATGGATTATTACATGGAAATCAATGTTCTAACAAAAGATGGAAAATCCATGTATGCTTTTTCAGATGAATATAAAGATTATTGTGCTGAAGTAAAAGAAGATATTCAAGATTTAGGAATTATTCAAAGTAAGCATCGTAGAGAATCTATTATTGAAGAGGCAAAAGAACAATATGAACAAGGCTATGAAGAATATAAAGATGCATTAAGAAAATATGAAGATGGTATTTCTGAAGGAGAAGAAAAAATACAATCCTCTGAAGAAGAATTAGAGAGTGGAAAACAACAGATTACAGAAGGAAAACAAACACTCATTGATTCTCAATCTACATTGAATTCTGAAATCGCTAGTAATCGTGCTTTATTAGATCAAAAAAATGCAGAACTACAAACAGCTCGTCAACAATTAGAAGACGCAAAGAAACAATTAGATGATAATGCAGAACAAATTGAACAAGCGCGTTCTATTGTCAATTTCTATGATACTCTAACGAAATTAAAAGCATCTTTACCAGACAATGATGCAGATTTAACGGATAATGAAGAATATCAAAAGACATTAGAACAATTAAAACAATTAGGAATTATTGATTCTGATCATTATATTGTTTCTCAGGTTTCTGCTTTGATTGATTCTGCACAAAAAAGGATTATTGATGAAGCAGGAATGAGTATTGATGAAATCAGAAATCAGATTCAAAAATATGATGATGGTTTACAACAATACAATGATGGAATTAATCAAATCAATTCTGCACAAACACAAATAGATTCTGCGTATCAACAACTAGAATCAACACAATCTTCTTCTCAAGCACAAATCGATTCAGGTTGGAAAGAAATCAATGAAAATGAATCGAAAATCACAGAAGGAGAAGCTTCTCTAAATGAAGGAAAAGAAGAATTAGAAACACAAAAGATTACTGGAAAACAACAATTAGAAGAAGCAAAAGAAAAGCTTGATAAAGCAAAACAAGATATTGAAAATCTAGAAACAAGTAAATGGACCGTATTAGATCGTACACAACATTATGGTATGGAAACTTATGCTGCTTCTGTTGATCAAATGGGAGCAATCGGTAATATCTTTCCTGTATTCTTTTTCTTAGTTGCCGCACTTGTTTGTCTAACAACGATGACACGTATGATTGATGAAGAAAGAGGACAAATTGGTATCTTAAGAGCGTTAGGATATACGGAATTTCAATGTGCTTCAAAATATTTAATTTATGCCTTATTTGCGACGTTAATTGGGTGTGCGATTGGATCAATATTAGGTACTTTAACATTCCCATTGATTATTTATGAAGCTTGGAAAATGTTATATGTTGAACCAAATATGAAATTATATATTCCATGGCATTTAATTCTATTAGCGACCTTATCTTTTATTGCGGTCATGTTACTTACGACATATTCTGTATGTCATAAATCCATGAAGGAAGTTCCTTCTCAATTATTAAGACCTGCTTCTCCAAAATTAGGAAAGTCATCCTTTATTGAACATATTGGTTTGATTTGGAATCATTTATCTTTTACATGGAAAGTAACGATTCGAAACTTATTGCGTTATAAGAGGAGATTAATCATGACAGTCATTGGTGTAGGTGGTTGTACTGCACTAATGGTCGTTGGATTTGGTGTTAGAGATTCTATTAATCAAATGGTAAAGTTACAATTTACTGATATTACACACTATGATGGTTTCGCTAAGATAGCGGATGATATTTCTGAAGAAGATAAAAATGAATTAATTCAGAAAGTAGAAGAGGATAGTGATGTATCAAGTGTTTTATCTGCGGTATCTTATTCTGGTAAATTGACATATGAAGAAAATGAAGAAACTGTTTTAACACAAGTATTTGAAGATAATGAAGAAATATCACAACTCTATACATTACGTACACGTGTTGGACATAAAGAAATTAAGCTAGATGATAGTGGCATCGTTATTAGTGAAAAGTTGAGTGAGGATCTTAGTGTTAAGGTTGGAGATACTTTAACGATAGAAAGTAAATATGGCATTCAAAAAGAAGTGAAAGTATCCGCGATAACAGAAATGTATATTCAACATTATGCATTTATGACAGATACGTTATATCAACAATTATTTGATACAACAATTACATCAGATACGATGTTTATTACTTCTTCTGTAGATAATTCATCAGATTTACAAAAGATGCTCGCGAATGATGATAGAGTAGAATCTATTAACTTCTATGATGTAACCTTAGATAACTTTAATAACATGGTAAAAACATTAGACTTTATCATTGTTGTATTGATTGCCTCATCATTAGCTTTGGCATTTGTTG
>CAVFDO010000131.1:0-4328 GCA_963621095.1 bacterium | reverse complement strand
TTTTATTTAATAAGATTGCGAGTATCAATCCAATAGGTGCACTAATCCATGTAGAGATCCAAAATCCATTAAAGCCAATCATTGGAACTAAAATTAAACAAGCTATTACATTAATACCAATCTGTCCTAGATTTGATATCAAATATAAACCCATCTTTTGTGCACCTCTTAATCTTGCCTCATTTAAATGTTTTTGTGCCTGAAAGATATATGTAAAACCCTCATAAGCTAATATCGTACATCCATACATGATTGCTTGTTGATCATTTGTAAATAAACGCATTAATCCTTGATTCAAAAAAGTACAGGATAGCGCAACAAACAAAGAATAAACAAACAATATTTTTCTTCCTTCTTTTAAACCTTCATGTACTCTATCTAAATTATTTGCGGTCGTATTTTGCGCAATAAAAAATACAATTGATTGTACAAATCCATATACAGCCATCATCAATAAACTAGATATTTTATTTGCGCAAGAAAAGCCTGCAATTGCTGCAACACCAAGTCCACCAAGTAAACTTTGTTTTACGGTAGTAATCAATGTTCCACTTGCTTGTTGTAATGAGTTTGGTGCAGATAAACGGATAATATCTTTTGCGTATTCTGATTTCAACATTGTTTTATTAAATGGAATTTCTAGTTCTGTTTTATTCAAGTAATACAACATAAAAACAGCACCAACAACTTGCGAAACAGCAGTAGCCCACGCTGCACCTGCTATTCCAAAAGGTCCAACAAAGAGAAAATCCAATACAATATTCATTAAACTTGTCACAATAATTGCGTACAGTGGAACTTTAGAATTTCCACATCCCATTACACATTCTTTAGTTAAGTCATAGACCATTAAGAATGGTAAACCTAATAAATAAATTCTTCCATAAATAATTGCTTCTTCTAATATTTCACTTGGTGTTTGAATCAATTTCAACATCCAACTTAATCCAAACCATCCTAATACAAGCATAGTCAAAGCCAATATCACATCCACAAAAATCAAATTGTAGAATATTTCTGCCATCTTACTCTTAGAAGCAGTTGGTTTATTAGAAGCAACTAATAATCCACCACCAAGTTCCATTCCACCAGAAACAAACAAGAAAAACATCAATGCAGTAGAAGCATTTGATACCGCTGCCAATGCATTCGCATCTAATTTCAAGCCAATAATCATTGTGTCTGCCACAGAATAAAATTGCGTTGCCATCATACTTAATATAATTGGCAATGCATATTTTAATATCGCTGGACGAACAGGCCCATTTAATAATGCATTCTCTTTTACACTCATTTATTGGTCCTCATGTTGTGCTCTTTTTACTTTTTCTCATCTTCTTATATTTATACATCATTGCATCTGCTTCACTTACAACATCTTGAATATTTTGATTATCTGGATCGTAATATGCATATCCTACAGTTACACCTGGTAATCTCTTTTCTTTCTCACGCAATTCTTTAATTGCATAAAAGAAATTATGATTTAAAGTATTCACGTCATCTAAATGTGTTTTTAAAATAGCACAAAATTCATCTCCACCATATCGAAAACACTTTCCATACTTTGAATAATTCTTCTTAATTGCTTCACCAATCATTTTTAAAGATTGATATCCAAAAACATGTCCATGCACATCATTAGCTATCTTGAAATTATCAACATCAAAAAATACAACAACACATTTCTGATCCATATGTGCAATACAATTCTCATATCCCCTTCGATTTAATAAAGAAGTCAATTCATCAATCTGTTGAATCATCTCTAAGGTAAATACGTATAACATCATAGATGCCATTGATACCGCAAGATAATCAACTTTGATATCTCCATTTAACAACTGCAATACAATACCAGATGTTAAAAATATTGCGATCATAAATAAGAATTGTGTTCCATGATATTGATACTTCTTCATATTTCCAAGAATGATATACATTGCATAGATTGCTGAAATAATATAAGCAATCATATAAATAAAATAAAAAGAACCATGATGATAACAATTAGATGCATCAATATACCAAATAAATCCAAAAATTCCAGATAAACATTCTAAAACAAAATGCCCAAACAAAAATAAAACTATATTTTTCACATATTTCTTCTCAATAATCCATGAAAAAAGAAACGCAATAATTGGCGCAATGGATAATTCAAAAACTTTGATTGCTACATGCAAAAAATACAAAGACTCCGCAGAACCCTCTAAGAATACAGAAAGC
The DNA here is from genome assembly GCA_963621095.1 of bacterium. GTDB lineage: Bacteria > Bacillota_I > Bacilli_A > Erysipelotrichales > Erysipelotrichaceae > Bulleidia. The sequence continues at coordinate 2,099 of CAVFDO010000131.1, read as the reverse complement.
CATTCACAAATTGATGCAATCGCAATCAAACTAAATAACCAACGAAATAATGATTTTCTTTCTAAAGATAATGAGTTGCTTTCCCCAATACAAAATTGTAATACTGTCATTGAAAAAACACTCAAAAATATAATCGCTGTATAATATTTAAACATGGTTTCCTCCTTTCAAACTACTTTATAGTATATCTGATTCATACGACATTTCATAGAAACGATGATATTATTTTATAGGGGAATTTTATGAAAAAAACGATTCAATATTTTTTAGTTTTCTGTTTATTATTTTCTTTTACTGGATGTAAAAGACAACTAACAAATGGAACAGCTACTGTTCTATATACAAATGATGTTCATGGATATATCAACAACAAAGTAAAAGATGGTGATGAAGAAGTAGATGGATTATCCTATGCCAATGTTAAGGCAATGAAAGATGATTATATTGAAGAAGGAAAAAATGTTTTATTAGTAGATGATGGTGATCATTCTCAAGGTTCTGCGTATAGTGGTTTAAATAATGGTGAAGAGATGATAAAGCTCATGAACGAAACTGGTTATGATCTTGCGACACTAGGAAACCATGAATTCGATTACGGACAATACCAAGCATTCCATTTAATGGATCTTGCGAATTTTGATTATGTATCCTGTAACTTCTATAACACAAGTGATAATAGTCTTGTATTAAAACCTTACAAAGTATTGGAAGCTGGGGATTTAAAGATTGCGTTTATTGGAATCACAACACCAGAAACAATCACAAAATCTTCTCCGGCTTATTTCCAAGATGAATCAGGCAATTATATTTATGGAGTTTATGCTGGAGATGATGGAAATGAATTATACGATGCTGTACAATCCGCAATTGATGAAGCTTCTAAAGAAGCTGATGTAGTGATTGCCATGGGACATTTAGGTGTACAAGAAGGTTCTTCCCCATATACAAGTACAGATGTTATTGAAAATACAACAGGTTTAGACGCATTTATTGATGGACATTCTCATACAAAAATAGAAGAAGATCATGTAAAAGATAAGAATGGAAATGATGTTATACTGACACAAACACAATCTTATCTAGCTTATATTGGACAAATGGATATCACTGTTACAGATGGAGAAGTATCTATCTCTACACAACTCATTGATCATTATGATAGACAAGATGAAACTGTTAAAGAAATGCAGAACACAATCATCGATACAATTGACCAACAATTAGATCAATCCATCGCAAAAGAAAGTGATCCATTCTATATCAATGATCCAGAAACTGGTGAAAGAATCGTACGTAAGATGGAAACGAATTTAGGAGATTTAACAGCTGACGCTTTCTACTGGTACTTCAACGAAGAAAAAGGCATGGATTGTGATATCGCAATCAATAACGCTGGTGGTATTCGTCAAAACTTTCCTAATGGAATCTTAACTTATCGTGATTGTAAGAATTTAATGCCATTTGGAAATGTTATTTGTTTGGTAGAAGCTACAGGTCAACAATTATTAGATGCATTAGAATTCTCAATTAGATTTTTACCTGATGAATCTTCTATCTTGCATTGTGCAGGTATGAAATATCAAATTGACCTCAGTGTAGAACCAACTTGTAAAGAAGATGAAAACGGAGTTTGGGTAGATAGTCCATCTTCTGGAAAATATAGAGTACACGATGTAGAAATCTACAACAAAGAAACAAAACGATATGAACCTATGGATCTTACAAAAACATATAATGTTTCAGGTGTCAATTACATCCTAAGAAACTCTGGTGGAGGTCTATCCATGTTGAAAGACACAGAAGTTGTATTAGATTATGTTGGTGAAGATTATATGATATTTGCGGAATACTTATCTGCTTTTAAAGATAATACAATCAACACACAAAACTCTCCACTATCTAGTTACAAAAACTACATGATAGATTACGAAAATATCTATGGTGCAGGAAGAATTGTCATTGAATGAAAAGTTTATCTAAAAAAGATAAACTTTTTTTGAGGGGATCTTCAAATTTTTGTGAATAGTATATTAAGGAGAGATTAATATAGTATGAAAAAATTTGAAGATTTAGTATTTAGTGACAGTTATATGTTTTCT
>CAVFDO010000130.1:0-4598 GCA_963621095.1 bacterium | reverse complement strand
AATTGGTTTAGAACAAGGAAAAGTAGAACGAGAAGTAGAAATTGCGAAACAAATGTTATTGGAACAAGAACCAATGGATAAGATTGTAAGATATACTGGTTTATCAAAAGAAGAGATTACAAACTTGATAAAATAACTCTTGATAAAATCACAATCTTTTTGTGAATGTCATGAAACAAAAACTATTTCTGATAGTTGTTTAACTCTAAAAAAGGTGGCTAAAATGAAGCCGCCTTTCAAAATGTTTACTCACATTTAAATTGTAGTGATGCTTTATGATCTTTATATGTTAAGTGTAGGATAGCACCATTGATCATTGTCATAGATGGAGAAGTATGTCCAATATCTGCTTGATAAATTAATGGAATATCTTCTGTAATGTTTTGGAGTGCTTCATCATATGACATTCCAGTTTCACTGGATTCTATGAGTGTTCTACCAACGATGATTGCTTTAGTGTATTCAAACCAACCAGCGTATTTCATTTGAATCAATGTGCGATATAGTCCTTCTGCACTGAGTGCGAAATTGTCAAAATACCAAATAAATCCTTCTTCTTTGTATCTTTGAATAAATTGTTTTGTTCCATCGAATTTTGTTCCGATGATATCTTTTAATCCATCAATACATCCACCAATACATCTACCACTAACATCTAATGTATGAACCGTTGCCTTATAATTCACTTTTGTTTTAGGAAGATACCCTTCTACTTCCCATGGTTTATCACCTTGGTATTTAGAAAAGCTTTTTTGTTCAATAAGATTTCCTTGAATGATCTGTAGATTGTTTTTTAAGTGTTTTGGTAATGGTCTTAGATCATAGGATCCTGCATTACAACCATAGATCGTTGCGACATCACAAAGTGTTGTATATGGATAAAGAATACTTGTAGGATCAGAAGCTCCCATGATGAATTTTGGATGTTTCTTTAATGTATTAAAAGAAATATAAGGAAGCATTTCATTCAAAAAATCTCCACCTGCTGCACACATCACAAAATCAACATCTTTATCTAAAAAGAGTTGATTGAGTTCATCTCCTCTTTGTTTGGCTGAACCACCTCTAGGATCATCTATACGAACATGTTCTGTTTCTTTAATGGAATAACCTTGTTTTTTTAAAGTTTCAATAGATAAATCAAAGCTATCTATTTTTCTTCCTACACCTGCACTTGGTGCACAGATTCCAATCGTTGATCCTTGTTTTAAAAATGTTGGGTAAATCATATTTTTCTCCTAAAACCATTTCTTCTTTTTGAAATAAATGAATTCAATTACAATCAAACAAACACAAATACCAATCACAACAAAATAACCATTGTCTGTTTGTAATTCAGGCATAATCTTAAAGTTCATGCCATACCAACCTGTAATCAATGTCAAAGGCATGAAAATTGTTGTAACAATTGTTAACAACTGCATGATTTGATTTTGATTTGTTTCGATTTTAGAACGATGCATTTCTCTGAGTTCACTAGAAAAATCAATCAAATGTTCTAAGAAATTAGATAATCTAGAAATATGTTTTTCTAATGATTCAAATGAAGTTGTATTTGAATTTGTAAATCTTCAGAAATTAAATCTGTAGGATCATAAATAACTAGTTCATCATTGGCGTAATCTAATGATAATGTTCTTTTGTTTTGAGAGTGATCTTTTGATGGTATCCAAAAAGACGCACTCAAAGAATCATCAATAAATTGGATTCTACAATAACGAATGTGTTTAATTTCTTTTTCTTTAATTTTTTGTATTTTCATAATATTTTGTTATTGCGTTATCATATGCGGATTTTGTATTTCTATCAAAACAAACCCATACGATTTGTTCAAAACAACCAGGAACTTGATTAACGAATTCTTTGACTGCTTTGATAGCTACTTCAGCGGCTTTGTCTACAGGATATCCATAAACACCAGTAGAAATAGAAGGAAAGGCAATGGAATGGATACCATTCATACTTGCGAGATGTAATGAATTCACATAACAATCATGTAATAATTGTGCGTCAGTTTCGTCATTTTGATAAATTGGACCAACTGTATGAATGATATACTCACATGGTAAATCATACGCAGATGTGATTTTCGCTTCTCCAGTTTTACAACCATTGAGTTTCATACATTCTTCTAATAGTTTTGGACCAGCAGCTCTATGGATTGCACCATCTACACCTCCACCACCTAATAGTGATGTATTCGCTGCATTTACGATAGCGTCAAATCCAGTTACTTTTGTGATATCTCCTAGTTTAGTATTAATGATTGTCATAATAATGTGCTCCTTTGATTTCTAAATCTAAGATTCTCTTTCTTTCTTTTTTATCTAAAACACTTGTATAAAGTTGTGTGGCTTTAAATTCGATTTCTCTCCAATTTTTTGGAATATCTGCGAATTTTGAAGCAATGTGTAATTCTGATTTTCTTTTCTCGTGTAACCATTTTCTTCCGTTTTGATTAAAAGCTAATATACGAACATAAGAAGGTTTTCCTAATTGTTTCACATCTTCTTTTGTAATTTGCATCATGATTTGATCTAAACATCTTCTGATTTTAGAAGAAGTATAACGATAAGTAGTTGCGTTATTTAAGAATTCTTCATATGTTTCACTTATTTCTGCACATTTCTTTAAATGATTTTCAATTCCTTCTGTAATCAAAAAGATTTTAGATAATGTTGTAGAAGGTGTCATTGTAAGATAGGTACGAATATATGGATAGAATTGATCCATTGTTACAATAAAAGAAGTATTTAATGTATCTTCCATTGGGGTAGATGATGATATGGATTCATGATTCATTAAAGCGTTCCTAATAGCGTAAGCACTTGCGATTGGTTGAATTTCTTCATCAAAATATCCTGTATTTCTTTGAATCAAGATTGGTTTGATTTTTGTATCTTTGATAGCTTTGAGATAACAAACAGCTAATATATCATTTGGCTCCATTTGACTTGTTAGTAGAGAATAGGCTTTTGGAAAGGAGACACCAGTATCCATGATTTCACGGATATGATTTAGATTAACAGGCGTATCAGCAATCTCTAACAAATTTTCTAGATTTCCACATTCACTTCCAAAAGAGATGTAATCAACATCACATAGTTTTAATAGTTCTACACCACCTTGTGCGAATTGTGATGCGGCTTGGGTACTATAAAGATATGGAAGTTCAATGACTACATCAATCCCATTCTTTACTGCTGCTTCTGCTCGTTTCCATTTATCAATACATGCAGGTTCTCCTCTTTGTGTAAAATGAGAGGACATTACCGCAATCATGATATCTGCATTTGTTTTCTTTTTGACTTGTTCAATTTGATATTTATGTCCATTATGAAATGGATTATATTCACAGATGATTCCACATGTTTTCATGTACTTATTTTAACGGAAAGTTGTATATAAAAAAAGCTTCAAAATGAAGCTTCTTAAATGATACCAAATGGATGATCGTAATCTACGAAGTCTAATAGAATATCTTCATGTTCATCTAATTTACCAACAAGATTGTATTCATTAGATACTTCAATATCATGACAAACAACCCAAAGTTCTCCACGATAATGTTCAAGGTTATCATTAACGATCAATAAGTCACCACGATGTGCTGTAAAACCTTCTTTACTTCTAGCTGGAATAGACTTTCCTTTGAATATCATTCTTGGCATAGAACTTCTTAAGATGTTTTCATTACAGTCACCACGTTGGTTATGCTTATCCCAATATACGATTTCTTTTTCAATGTCTGTAACATCATCAACTAATGTTGCACGCATTGTAATCTTTGTGAGATCTGTATTCGCTAATAGTTTTAATTCTTCATCAGATGCATACGCATTACCAATCAAAATATCTTGGCAATCATTGATTGCGATGAGATGTCTCAATTGAAGATCAATTGGTAGATCTCTATGCATTTCTAATGTTGGTAAACCATCAAATACTGGCCAAGGACCAAATGTATTCTTTTCATTAGAAGATACAAATGACGCAACTCTAAATCCAGCATTTTTATATCTAGATGTTAATTCCATGTATCTCTGTAATCCCATTCCAGTATGTCTTTGTGGGAAGAAGTTAGAACAGAAACACATATTTTCTTGATCAGCACCAGTTTCAATTAGATTGTCATAAGCAATGACACCAGATGCATTGTATTCAATCATGATTCCATAAGGATTACGCGTGATTGCGGCATCTTCTTGAGAAGAAAAATGTCCATCTAAACGAATAATATCTAATCCAATTTCATTGAACACAGACAAATCATATGGTGTAGCACCAATATGTTTGAATACTTCTGGGTTTGTATCTGCACTAACAGTTAAACCACATTCGTGAGCGACTTTACAGAACTTTGAAAAGTTTTTAACGAGTTCCTCTTTTGACTCCTTTACTGATAGGAAACATGTAAAAACTCTCTTATAGCCGAGTTCTCCAGCTTTTTTCATGTAAGCAAATACTTCTTCGTATGTGCTATGTTCCGGATATACCGATATACCTAATTTTTTCATAAATTTATTGTATGCATATCAAAAAATATAATCAATGAAAAAATGACTTATGTTGTGATATTTTCGTGAAAAATTCTTTAA
>CAVFDO010000129.1:0-4756 GCA_963621095.1 bacterium | reverse complement strand
TTCCACTGCAAGGTTGCTTTGTTAGACAAAGAAAATGATGTAGCCAATGGTGCTACCAATGCCAATAGTGCAATCATTCATACAGGCTACGATCCTGAAGATAACACATTAAAGGCAAAATTAAATGTAGAAGGGGCAAAGATGTACGAATCCTTGTGTAAAGAACTCTATTGTAAGTATAAAACAGTAGGTGCTTTTATTGTTGCATGTGGCGAGGAGGAAGAAAAACATTTAGATGTTTTAGCGGACCGCGCAGTGAGAAGGAATATTCCATTTGAATGGTTGAGTGGTGACCAAGCAAGGGAAAAAGAAAAGAATCTATCTCCATCCGTAACAAAAGCTTTGAATTTTTATACGACCGCAGTTGTATACCCTTGGCAGATTGCGGAGGCGTGTGCAGAAGTCGCAGTGAATAATGGTGTGGATCTTTTATTAAATCATGAGGTAATAGGGATTGATACAAATCAAGATTATTATACTGTACATACAAATTTTGAAGATTTAGAAACAAAACTCATTATTAATGCTTCTGGTATCTGTGCAGATCGAATTCATAAAATGGTTACGGATGAAATAAAATATGAAATGAAACCAAAAAGAGGAGAGTATTATGTTTTAGATAATGATATTTCTTTCACTGAACATATTATTTTCCCAGTTCCTTCTAAAAAGGGAAAAGGTGTTTTAGCTGTTCCAACTGTTTATGGAAATACATTACTAGGACCAAATGCAGAACTACAAGAAGATACAAGTACAAGTAGAGATGGTTTAGCTTATGTAAAAGAAAACATTCAAAAAACAATGTGTAATGTTCCATATCAAAAAGTCATTCGAACATTTGCGGGATTAAGACCATCTTCAACGAGTAAAGATTTTATCATTGAAGAGGTTGTTCCTAACTTTATCGATGTGGCTTCGATTGAATCTCCTGGACTTGCATCTGCTCCAGCTATCGCAAAGTATGTAATAGATAATTTCGTTTCTAAAAGAATTTCATTAGAAAAGAATCTAGAGACAACACAAACAAGAAAGAAACCAGTTGTGATGTGTGGATTGAATGATGCAGAAAAGAATGAAATGATTCAAAAGAATCCTTTATATGGGAAAATCATTTGCCGTTGTGAATCTATCAGTGAACAAGAAATCATAGATTGTATTCATAAACCAGTTGGAGCTAGAAGTATTAAAGGTGTTAAGAAACGTGTTAGGCCTGGTATGGGTAGATGCCAAGGTGGTTTTTGTGAACCTTATGTTTTAGAAATTCTTGCACGAGAATTAAATCTATCACCATTAGAAGTATTACAGGATGGCCAACATTCTAATATTCTTCTAGAGGAGAAGCGTAAATGAAACATTATCAAGTTGTTATTATAGGAGCAGGGTGTGCAGGCCTATCTGCGGCAATCACCCTTAAGAAAAATGGAATTCAAGATATCGTTTTGATTGAAAGAGATCAAGAGGTAGGTGGTATTTTGAATCAATGTATTCATAATGGTTTTGGTTTAACTACATTCCAAGAACAATTATCTGGTCCTTCCTTTGCGGAACGATTTGCCACGCAAGCCAAAGATCTTCAAGTTGAAATTAAAACAAATACAATGGTCATGTCTATCACAAAAGATAAGATTATTTCTTATGAAAATGAAACGGAAGGACTTGTTCATATATCTGCTGATGCGGTGATATTAACAGTAGGATGTTATGAAAGAAATCGTGGTGCAGTACAAATTGATGGTACAAGATGTGCAGGTATTTATACGGCAGGACAAGCACAACGATATGTCAATATGCATGGATACATGGTTGGCAAGAAAGTATTCATATTAGGTTCTGGTGATATTGGTTTAATTATGGCTAGAAGAATGCATTTAGAAGGTGCAGAAGTATTAGGTGTTGCGGAAATCATGCCATATTCGAATGGACTCGCTAGAAATATCAAACAATGTTTAGAAGACTTTGATATTCCTTTGTATTTATCTCATACCGTTACTAAGGTTTATGGAAAAGACAGATTAGAGGCAATTGATGTATGTAAAGTTGATGAAAACATGCAACCAATAGAAGATGAAAAGATGCATATTGAATGTGATACATTGTTACTTTCTATTGGATTGATTCCAGAAAATCATTTGGCAGAAAAATGTGGTATTACAATGGATCCTAAGATCAAAGGACCACTAGTTGATGAGAATTTCATGACAAGTGTACCTGGTATCTTTGCGGCAGGGAATGGATTGCATGTTCATGATCTAGCTGACTATGCTGCAAAACAAGGTTCTAAAGCAGCAGAAGGAACGATTCGTTATTTGAATCATAAAGAAAATAATGAAAAGTTACCTGTTATTCCAAAAGGAAATATTTCATATGTTGTTCCTGGTTTGTTAAATAAGAATCATTTACCAAAAGTAATTGAATTGTATTTCAGAGTGAGAAAACCAATGGAATCATGTACAATCATCATTCGTAGTGATGAGACTGTGATTCGCAAGATTCAAAAACAAAATATCGTTCCAAGTGAAATGGAAATTGTATCTATCGTAACAGATTCCATTCAAGATGAACTTATTGTGGAGGGTATACAAAATGACTGAAATAAAAAAATTCATTTGTGTAAATTGTCCAAAAGGTTGTCATTTAGAAGTGACAATGAATGATAAAGAAATTGTGGATATTAAAGGATATTCTTGTGAGAATGGGAAAAAGTATGCGCAAGAAGAAGTGATTCATCCAATGCGTGTATTAACTACAACAGTAAAGATTATAGGTGCAAAGTATTCTGTACTTCCAGTTATGACAGATGCTCCAATTCCATTAGATAAAATGGATGAGGCAATGGAATCTATTCGAAGTATTTCTGTACAATCACCAATTCAGATGAATCAAATCATTGTTTCTAACTTTCTTGGTACAAATGCGAATTTGATTGCTTCAAGAAGTATGTAAAAAGGATGAATGAGACGAAAAAATGATCGAATTTGCGAAAATAGAAGATAGAGAAGATATTTATTCTTTGATTTGCGATTTGGAAAAGAAAAAAATAAATCGAGAACATTTTGATTGTGTTTTTGAAAATGCGATGAAGAATGAAGATTTTATCTTTCTTGTTTATCGAGATGAAAAAATATATGGTTTTTTAAGCTTTATTATTCATCATTATCTACATCATGATAAAAATACGGGAGAAATTGTAGAACTTGTTGTTGATCCTAATAAAAGAGGAATGCATATTGGCTCTCAATTAATTGGAAAAATAGAAGAAATCGCAAGAGTAAACAATCTGGAACAAATTGAGTTATCAACATCTACCTATCGAACAGAAGCACATCGCTTTTATGAAAAGAATGGCTATACTAAATCACACTATAATTACACGAAAGAAATAAAGTAAAAGGTTGTTCAATTTTGAACAACCTTTTAAACACTTATTCACTTTGTGTTGTAGAACCAGAAGATCCAAGTGTTACTTGTACATCCATCTGCTTTCCATTTCTTTCAATTGTGAGAGAAATTGTATCTCCAACTTTTTTATCTCTGAGTACTTTTGATAAATCAGATTGAGATGAGATTTCTGCTCCATCTGCGGATACGATTCTATCATATGCGCGTAATCCAGCTTTTTCTGCACCACTTCCATCTGCAGTACCTGTGATATATAAACCTGCTGTATATCCATAATAGTTAGAAGATACTTCTTGTAGGTAAACACCTAAAGTAGCTCTATCAACAACTTGTCCATACTGCATTAATTCTTCCGCAACATTCATCGCTGTATTGATTGGAATCGCAAATCCAATACCTTCAATGACTGTACCAGAACTTGTTGTACCAGAATCCTTGGCATTAACGATACCAATTAAATTTCCATTTCCATCAAATAATCCACCACCTGAATTACCAGAGTTGATTTCTGCGTTTGTTTGGATAAGTTCCATAGATTGGTTATTGATAACCATTTCTCTAGAAGGAGAAGAAATAATACCATCTGTAACAGTTCCGCCAAGTGTTCCTAGTGGGTTACCAATGACAACTGCAGTATCGCCAGCAGTTACTTTAGAAGAATCTCCAATTGTTGCGGCTACTAAATCAGTAGCGTCAATTTTGATGACTGCGATATCACTTGTTTCATCTGTTCCTACAAGTGTAGCGGAATATTCTTTGTTGTCATATGTTGTAACAGTAATACTATTTGCGTCTTCGATAACATGGTTGTTTGTGATGATATAGCCATCTGAAGAAATAATAACGCCAGATCCAGCTGCTTGAGATGTATATGTTCCACCGAACATACCATATTGTGTAGAAGTAACTTCAGTAACGATTTCTACAACACTTGGAGCTGCTTTTGCGGCAACTTCACTTGTTGTTAATCCTGTTCCAGAATCATTAGAAGATACTGTTGTTGTTGAACTTGGAGATGATTCACTAGAATAAGTAATCGATGCCTTTGAGGATGAAGTACTTGTGGAATTACCTAAGTGTGTATAGGCAAACCATCCTCCCCCTAATCCACAGAGTAGGGATAGTATCATACAAGTTATGATTGTCAAGATACTATGATGTGATTTTCTTTCTTTCTTTGGTTTTCTTTGATTTGGTTTTTCTGTGTATTGAACATTGATTGGTTCATCATTGTTTGGATTCATTTGTGTCATAATCTTCACGACCTTTCTTTTTACACGTATATGATAGTTATGATAAGTGAAAGTAATGTGAACAAATTCTAAATATCATAAGAACATTAATAGTATTATACATT
>CAVFDO010000128.1:0-4777 GCA_963621095.1 bacterium | reverse complement strand
CTCATGTTATTTGAAATTGAATTTTATCTCACCTCATCCAATTTTGGAGCGCCTTCTTTTTGATGATTTTATATTTTGATTTACGAATAAAAGAAATACGAATCTTTTCTGGAATCCATCTACTGATTCGATTCATAAAGCCAGGAATAATCAAACAGTTATTTTTCATATGTTTGATTGTATACTTTACAACTTTCTCCGGTTGCATGGCATATTTTGGTGCATAGATTCCACTATTCATATAGAAATCCGTATCTACTGGTCCTGGACAAACGCAATAGATTTGTAGGCCATATTGTTTATATTCTTCATGTATCGCTCTTGTATAAGAAGTGACAAATGATTTAGATGCATAGTAACCTGCGATATAAGGTCCTGGTTGAAATGAACCTATAGAAGAAATGTTTATGATTGTTCCATGTTCTCTTGTTTTCATATCTTTTATGAACAACTTTGTTAGAGACATCATCGTAATGTCATTTAAAACAACCATTGATTCTTCTTGATCAATATCAATGTAATCTGCTTGTTGTGTATAACCAACACCTGCATTATTAATGAGAATATCAATTTCTTCATCTATTATTTCATAAAGTTGTTTCGCAGAACCAACTTTCGCTAAATCTAAAGAATAGATATGAATTCGATTACGATATAGATTTTCTAACTCTGTTTTAACATCAATCAATTTCAATTGATTTCTAGAAACAAGATATAATTCATCGCCTAGTGAAGCGTAATATTTCGCAAATGCATAACCAATTCCTTGTGAAGCACCAGTAATCAAAACCTTATTCATAAACTTTTCCTATTTGATCCGCAACTGTTTTACCAGAAACAAATGCCCAAGTATTTCCTGAACCTTCTTCACTCTTTGATACATTCGCAGCACTTCCTACAACGAATATATTTGAGATGCTTTGATTTGTATCCTTCTCAATCACATTTAAATTCTCATCAATTACAATGCCACCATTTGTATCATATGTTGCGTTAGATAGTTTTACACATACTATTTCATCTTCTGTATCCAAATAACCTTTATCCCCTCTACCAAATGAATCTTCTTGTTCATTTTCAGAACAAACATTGTATGTTTCTATTGTTTCTTTTAAGTTATCAAATGATGCATCTACATTAGAAAGTAATTCTTCTAAATTTGTACCACTTGTAATATCTGTAAGCTCTTCAAATGACTCTTCACTCAAATAAGAACTTTCTTTTATTTTCTGTATCCATTTTTTATATGTAGAACCATTCATAATCAAATAAGAAGGTGTTGTTATCATATCATTGATATTCGTTCTAGTACTTTCTTCATTTACAATACGATTTCCTTCAGCATCCACTAATATCAATCCATGATCCATTACACTTTGATTTGAATAGTATGTATCTACATATGTATTTTCACCTACTTGTAAGGCTATCTTTGTTTGCAATGTATCCTCTTGTTCTATAACAAGATATCCTGCATCTTCAAAGATTTGATTCATATCTCCTGTGTTATAGGAATATAACGTATGATTATCACTACCACTTGCGATAACGATATACTCCGCATTGATGTGATAGATTTCTCCATTCTCATTCATTGCGATAATGCCAGCCTCATTATTCACTAAAGCATATACACAAGTTTGCGTTAATATTTCAGCACCAGATACTTCAACTTCTGTCGCTAACAATTCACCAATATTTGTGTTTTCTGTCGCATATTCTGTAAGATTATTTGTTTCAGAAAGCATATCTTTTGAAAAAACTACACCAAGATCTTTCTTCTGCCATTGAATTGTCTTCTCAAAATCAGAAAGTGAATCTTCCTCTGCATCAACATCCACTTCTTCATACAATTGTGTGTAATTTCCACCATATCGTGTAATACCACCTAAAGTATCACTTTTCTCTACAAGAATACATTGCACACCTAATTGTTGTAGACGCAAAGCAGTTGTCATACCACTCAATCCACCGCCAACAATTACAACATCACTTGTTTTTTCAATTTCTTTGGAAATATGTTTTCCTGTTGTATCTTCATTCCATTCATTCACATCACCATGTGCTTGCGTGATTGTTTCTTTTACTGCATCTATAATGGCATTAGAAGTTGTTGTAGCACCTGTTTGTACATCTACATTGATAGATTGTTCTTTTTTTATGTTATTCGTAACAGTTTTCACTGCAGCTGCAGTCATAATATCTGTATCAGAATCTGGAGTCACCGTAATTTCTGTTATATTTCCATTATCAAAAGTAACAGAAACTTGAATATCTCTATAATATCCTGTTGCACTACCTTCATATGTTCCATCTTTGATATTTTTGTTTTGAGAATCGGCACATGCATAATTACATAGCATTCCACCAATTAATACGTATTTAATAAATTTCTGATTCATCATATTGAGTATAACATCTTTATTTAAAATTCACCTGAACATCTTATTTTTTGTTCCAAATAGTATATCCTTGAAGAAAAGCAGAATCATAGATAGGTTTCATGTGTAATTTCTGTTTTAAACTCAATAAAAACTTCATCAACAGAAACAGAATTATCACACTTAGCCTGTGCTAAACCATTCTGCATCAACATATCAAATTCATCCTTTATTAATGTATCTTTCGAAATAAGCTTAACAGAAATATCATGTTTTTTTATATTTGTTTGAATATGATTTATTGTTTTAGTTGTCATCATGCACACCTTTTGTTTACTCTACTGTACCACGGTGTATTATTAAAATCCAACACGTATACAAAATATAAATTTATCAATTATTTATTTTCTCATATTAGTGATATACTTGAGTTAGTTGAAACTAATTGGAGGCTGTTATGAGATTTTATACACACGGAGATGCTTCAAAACCTGTCATCTTGTTATTACCTGGGACTTGTTGTCATTACACATTATTTAATCATGTTATACCGTATCTAACAGATTCATTTTATGTTGTTATAGCATCATATGATGGATTTGATGAGAATGAGAAGAGTGAGTATTTATCCATGAATGATGAAACAGAAAAAATAGAGAAATACATTAAAGATACATTCAATAGTCATATTTCATGTGCGTATGGATGTTCTTTAGGTGGATCATTTGTTGCGTATCTCATTCAAAGAAACAACATTCAAATTGATCATGGAATCATTGGAAGCTCTGATATGGATGAAGCAAGACCTATCCCTGCATTTATCAAAGGACATATTATGACACCTTTCCTTTACTCTATGATTCATTCTGGTAAAATTCCTAATTTCATGACAAAAAAATTAGAGAAATTAAAAGTCACTAATTTAGAACGTTATGAACAAATGCAAGCATTCTTAAAAACATTCATGGTTCCTGCATTACAAAATACAGTCACTAAGAAAAGCATTTATAATCAATACTATTCTGACTTAGTAACAAAGTTAGATCATCAAATTTATCAACCAAGCTCGACAATTCATATCTTTTATGCATTAAAGATGGGAGAACAATATAGACAACGATATCTTACATTCTTTAAAAATCCTGATATTCGAGAACAAGATATGAATCATGAAACGTTCTTCTTCTGTTATCCTGAGCCATGGTCAAAAGAAGTAAAAAGTTGTGTATTTAATAAAGAGGCCTAGACCTCTTTATTAGATTCTCCTTACAATTGTTTCATTTTAAATCATTTAGAAATATACATTATTTCTTACACAAATAAATTAACAGTCATAGTCATAGTCATAGAAGTAATAGTGAACTTACAAATTACAATTACTTCTATTTTTTACAGTGATAAGAAACTATATGATAAAATAGCATAAGAAATTAAAGGGAATGATTATGAAAAGATTACTTACATTATTATGTATATTTTTAATATTGCCTATCACAGGATGTACAAGTAAAGAAACAAATAGTGAAACAAGTTCATCACTTTCTTATTCTTTAACACAAGAAGAACTGGATGAAAAATTAGAAACCGCAGATATTGGGGTATTGACTGGAGGTGTGGATGAATCATTGGTTCCAGAAGATTATCCAAATGCGACAATTCATCCATTTTCTAGTAATAGTGATATTTTAGCTGCGGTATCAGCGAACAAAATAGATTATGGTTTATGTTCAGAATCACAAGCTATCCTTTCAGCCAAAGCGAATGATTATGCATTTGAATATTGTGAAACTCCGCTCTATATCATGGGAAATGCATTTGCCCTCAGTAAAGAAAATACAGAATTAACTGATCAAATCAACGAATGTATTTCAGAATTAAAAGAAGATGGAACACTAGATAAACTACAAAAGAAATGGGTCAATGATGGTGCATATACAATGGAAGATGTTCCTATCATAAAAGATGAAGACGCGCCAATATTAGAGGCAGCAGTCAGTTGTACAACTGAACCATTTGCCTTCATTTATAACGGAGAACCTGCAGGACACGATGTAGAACTCATTGAAAGAATTGCATATATGCTTGGTATGAGAATAGAAATCCAACAAATGGATTTTGCGGCAACCATTACTTCTGTTGTCAGTGGTAAATCAGATGTTGCCTTAAGTATCACACCTACTGAAGAAAGAGCACAACAAGTAGATTTCACAGAAATTTATCATAATGAAAAAATCGTTGTTGTTTCTAAGAAAGATAATATCCAAAAAGATTCAATCATCGATACAATCAAAGATTATTTCACAGGCACTTTCATGACAGAAGATAGATGGAAATTGTTTGCGAGTGGTGTAGAAGTAACAGTGATTATTTCTGTATTTGCATATCTATTAGGTACA
>CAVFDO010000127.1:0-4827 GCA_963621095.1 bacterium | reverse complement strand
TTTTGAAGATAATATGAATCGTTTTAAAGATGCATTTGGTAAGAACTATGCTTCTGCTTCTAAAAAGTTTTCTGACGCAATTGATGAAATTGATAAATCGATTCAACACTTGCAGAAGATTAAAGACGCTTTAACATCTTCTGATCGTCAACTTCGTTTGGCAAATGATAAAGCACAAGATCTAACGATTCGTAAATTAACGAAAAACGCACCAAGTGTACGTCAAAAATTAGAGGAAGTAAAAAAATCAGATGAAGATTAAAATTGGTTGGACTTTGTATCATACAATCATATTTTGTTTGGAGATATTATTTTTCTATGGCTTAAGTGTAAATCTAGCGATGTTTTATGACGGAATGACGTCCGCTTGGATTTCATTGTTTACGTGGATGACAATGAGTGGAGCGTTAGGATTACAAGTGTTGATAGAACTATTGGTTGAAAATAAAAATAATGATGAAAAGATAAAACAAATTAGTATGGTTGTTATTAGTTTTATTTTATCTATCATTGTATCTATTTCTGATATGCGTATCGGTGGAATTTTGCTGGTATGTAATTTGTTAGATTGTTTTTTGCGATATAAAAATAAGAATCATATATATTCTGTGTGTATGTTTGTCGGAAGTATGTTCTTATGGAATGAAGCGTATTTGTATGAATGTATATCATTTAGTAAGTATTTATTCTTTTTATGTATTGAAACGTTATTCTTGTTTCAATATATGAAGAAAGAAGAACAGATACAATTTCATTTACAGAACAGAAAAGAAATCATCATTCAAACAATTATTCAATGCATAAAAAATGGATGTATTTTAGGAGTTTTAATTATTTCTGCACTTGCGATGGTACAGATTCATCAAGAAGGAACACTCTTTTATTTCAAGCACATATGGATTTATTATGTGTTATTGACTGCTGGATTGATACTTTTTGTAGTGTTGAATCAGAAATATAAGCATACAGCCATAGCACAAAGAATTGCGTTTGGAATTTCTATGCTTATTATTTCTGGATGGCTATTTAAAAAATCAATATTATTAAGTGGTGTTATCTTATTGGTGTGTGCGTCTTTTATTGCGTTAGAAATATTGTTGGATCAATTTGGAAAACAAATGAAGATGAATTGTATGAGTCGTGTTTTATTGTGTGTTATATTATTGATTTCACAAAATTTATATGATGGTATCTATGTGAATTATCAAGTTGTATTTTTAATTGTATGCATGATGATTGGAATCGTAATGATCATTTCTAGGTTTTCGGAAATAGAAAGATAAGTTAAAATAGTTAAGAGGTATTCAAAATGGCACTAAAAGCAATTTTATTAGATATTGATGGAACATTAACAAATCATAAAAAAGAAATTACAGAAGAAACAAAAAAAGCATTGATGAATGCACAAAATTATGGCATTCGGTTAGTTATCGCAAGTGGTAGGCCTGCCAAGGGAATCTTTCAATATGGTGACCAACTAGACATGAAAATGCATAATGGAATCTTTGTTTGTTATAACGGAGCACGTGTTGTAGATTGTCAAACAGGTGAAGTGTATGTTAATGTGACAATTCCAAAGGAAACAACCCAAAGAGTTTTAAATCACATGAAGAATTTTGATGTTAGACCAATGATTACACATGGTTCTCATATGGTTGTAGAAGATGTATATAACTGTATGGTGAAAGATGGAGATAGAGAATTCAATGTGATTGAATATGAATCTCGTATGAATGGTTATAAATTGATGGAAGTAGAAGACTTAGAATCATTTGTGGATGGACCAGTCAATAAGATTTTAACAGCTGGTGATTCTGATTATTTACAAGCACACTACAAAGAAATGGCAGCACCATTTGAAGGCGAACTTTCTATGATGTTTACGGCAAACTTCTATTATGAATTTACCGCAAATGGAGTAGATAAAGGAAAAGCTCTTACAATTGCGATGGATAAACTTGGAATCCTTCCTGAAGAATGTATTGCCTTTGGTGATGCGGAAAATGATATTTCAATGTTGAAGTTTGCGGGAATTGGCGTCGCAATGGGAAATGCACAACAATGTGTGAAAGATATTGCGGATGAAATCACAGATGATAATGAACATGACGGAATTGCGAAATCTTTATATAAACATATTCCACAATTACATACATTTGACTAAGAGTGAGTGAATCACTCTTTTTCTATGATTTGATAACTTTGAGAGAAACCATCGTACATACATGCGTGATTTGTATTTGTTGAAAAGATAATTGTTCCATTTTGATCTTTATATAAATAACCTGTATAAGATATCGTAAAAGAATAATAAGAAGGATATAAATCAGTATATAAGTTATGAATGTTATAAGTGACAGTAACTGTTCCATCTTCATGAATAGAATATGATTGATATGTTGGATCATATGCATTGATTTCTTCTTTGCCAAAAGAATAGGAAGAACATTGCGCTAAATCATTGGATACTTTGCTTGTATATGTTTGGAAATAAGTAGTTAGTTTTTCGGATGAGTATAATTGTTCCTGTGGGATTTCAATTGTTTTGGTTGTATTTTTGATTTGATAACCTTGTTGTAATAAATCATCTTCATTGAATGAAGCAGTAACTGTTGCGGAAGCATTGGAATCTAATGTATAAGAATAAGAAATATCTAAATCATTATATTTTGAGTTTGTGATAGATAGAGTTGGAATACCATCATCGTACGACCATTCTGTTTGTAGATCTTCAAATACATCAATTTGTTGAACTTGTTTTAAATTTTTGACAGTATATGTTTTGGCTGTATTTGTGAAATTGTATTTTGCTTGCTTGGCTACATCATGATTATATGTACATGCATATGTAATGACCATTCCATTAGATAAATGATGACTTTGTGAGAATGAACAGTTGATTGATTTAATTAATGTTCCTAAATCTGTAGTATCTTGTTTCTTACGTTGCTTGTCACGATAATCTTCTTTCAATTGCTGAAGTGCAGTAGATTCTGGCTTAAATGTAGAAATCGTTCCATTTCCATTTGTACCAACAAAAGTGATTTGTTGATCATCTAATAAAGAAATTGTTTGCCCATATGTATGAAGATAGATGGCTCGAAATAAAAGGGTACATGAAAGAACGATTCCTAGGAAAATACCTACTTTTGCGACAAATGGCAAAAGGATCCTGAAGGGATCTAAATCTTTATGAAAATCTTGTTCATCAATTACAGGAAGTTCTACTGTATCATCAAGATCAATGTTCCTTCTCTTTCTTTTAATCATCGTTCATTGTGTTTAATAGTTCTAATAATTGTTTTTTTGTTAGTTTTTGTTCATTTTTTGATTCTGTTGTGTTGATTTCAAAAGGAATCTTTTTTTCTCTTACAACTGCACGTGCAAAAATATTAAAGGCTGTTGTTGCGTTCATTCCCATTTCTTCAACTAATGTATCAAATTCTTTTTTTAGTTTTTCATCCATACGGATGGAAAAAGTTTGTTGTGCCATAAATACCATGCCTTTCTGTGTTCTATTTTATATCAAAGCAAACACAAATAATATAAAAAAGAACATAAAAGCACTTACAAAACAAATGGGTAATGAAAAAATTGTTAAAAACTAGTAAACTATGAGAAATGAGAGAAAATGAATCTATACAGAAAACGATATTAAAGACCGCCAAAAACAACCGTATCTTTATGAGTTGGTTGATTTTTGAGATTTCAACATGGACAAATTATGGATTTGTTTTGTTGTATTTAGAAGAAACAATACGATTGAAATCTTTTTGGATGGGAATTGTTACTGCTTATTATGGTAGTATTGCGTTATTAAGAACACATTGGTCAAAAGTAACACAAAAGGTTAGTGCTGCAGAAGATGAAGAAAAAAGAAGAATTGTGAGAAAAAAAGGTGTAAATTCCATTGGGATGTTATTGGCTTGTTTGAATCTAATCTTTGGGGCATTTATATTGATTGTTACTTATGGGGATGGCTCCTTTCATTATGGCGTTGGTGTATTTTATTTGATGATTCTCTATATTTCATTTGGATTTTGGGCTAGTTTAACGAATGCCATTAGAGATCGTAAATTTGGAATGTTATGGACTGCTTTGAGAATGATAAATTTATCTGCGGCAATCACAGGATTATTTATATTGATAGCTGGATTGTATGACAATTATATTTTAGAGATGGAAACAAGAAATATAGTTTTAAGTATTACAGGAAGTATTTCATTTATTGCGATTTTATTTTTAACGGTACATACACTTCTTTTATCTGATGAAGAACCGTTTTAAACTTAAAAAAACGGAATCAATGATTCCGCCTTTGAGTAAAATTGTTAAGCCAATTTTATTTAGCTTTAAGTTTCTTACAATTGTAGTAGTATTCCAAAGTAACAACGCAAGATAAAGCTGCTTCAGCAAGTGATAGCCAAGAACCTTCACCTTTTGTCATTGAGATAATGATGAATGGAACACTTACTAATTGAAGGATAAATAGAACTAAAGCTACAGTAATATGAGTCCTTCCTTCATTTTCACCTTTAACTTCTTTTAAACCTTTAGCAGCTAAATAAATATCAAGTACAATATCAATTGCATAGGCTACGCAAGAACCGATTAGCATTGTCTTTGCGTTTTCAATGGCACTTGTATCAGCTTTGTTCATTGATATGATTAAAAACACAATAAAAATCAAATCAAGTGCAGCAAGAAAATAAAAGAAATAGCTTAAGTCCTTAATTGTTTTTCTCTCTTTTTCCATGAAAACCCCCTTTTTTATACATTCATTATAGCACCTATACAAAAAAACTGAACTTTGGCCATGTTTTAGCT
>CAVFDO010000126.1:0-4835 GCA_963621095.1 bacterium | reverse complement strand
ATAAAACGCGCAACCCATAAATACGGTTTTTCTTCAAATTCATTTTTTTCTTAACGAACAATTCAATTTCACTATTATATCTTTCTTTAATCATACGATAAATTGTTCTAGCGACTGCCGCATTTTCAACAGACACCAAAATTGTCATTCCGCGATTTGAAAATGATAAAGAAGATGTCATCTGCACTAAAGCAGATAACTCTGCACGTGCATCGTTACCCTCCATGATTTTTTGTGAAACTTCTTGTTTAACGTTAGATGAAAATGACACTACTCTTCTCCCAATAATTTCTCTACGACTTTTTCTATTTTAGAAGGATCATGACGAATCAAATGTCCATCAAAATACAACAATGATTCTTCTAAGATTTTATATGGATGTTCTTTACTCTTTATTTTTACAACTGTACTTCCTTGTGCTGCGTACGCTTTGATGCTTTCATCAGGAATTGCATCATTAGCTACAACGACTTCATCCACAGGAGCACCATGTCTTAATAAGGCATCCACATGATCTTCTACACTATAGTCATCTGTTTCTCCAGGCTGACTCATGACATTACAGAAATAAACTTTCTTTCCTTTTGCCCGTTTTAATGCCGAACAAATATCAGGAATAATAACATTTGGAAGAATACTTGTATAGACTGAACCAATTCCATAGATAATTAAGTCAGCTTCTTCAATCGCTTGAATTGCTTCTTGTTCTGCACGAACATACGTTTCATAGAATACTTTACGAATCCTATTATTCACATCTGGAATATTGGCTTCACCACGTACAATAACTCCATCTTCCATTTGTGCGTACAACGTAATCACTTGTGTTGTTGCAGGAATGATTTTTCCTTTTACATTTAAAATACTTTGTACTTTTTGTACTGCTTCTAAAAATGAACCACAACTTTGCGTTAAAGCAGTTAAAATTAAATTTCCTAAATTGTGACCTGCGATATCTTCTTCTGTACCATCTGGATCATCAAAGCGATAGTCCATTAAATCCGTCATCAAATCATCATTAGCACTTAAAGATATCATGACATTACGAATATCTCCCATCGCAGGAATATGAAATTTCTTACGTAATCTACCAGTTGATCCACCATCATCTGCCACTGTAACAATGGCACTAATATCTAATCCAGCAATATTTTTAATACCTCTACAAATAGTAGATTGACCATGGCCTCCGCCAATTACTACGACCTTCTTATTCTTCATCGCGGATCCATTCCTTTTCTTCACGATGTTGTTTATAACATCTATATTTTTTACTATAGTGGTCAAACAACCAATTTGTTATCGCTACTGAACGGTGCTGTCCTCCTGTACAACCGATCGCTACTGTAAAATGATTCTTTCCTTCATTTGCGTATTGTTCTAACGCATAATCCATGAAAGTTGTTAATTTATCTAAGAACTCTTTTGTTTGTTCTTTTTCCATAACATAGTCATATACACATTTATCATTTCCGTTATATGGTCTTAAACGTATTTCCCAAAATGGATTTGGTAAGAAACGTACATCGATCATTAAATCTGCATCCATTGGCACTCCATATTTATATCCAAAGGATTCAAATGATATAGAGAATGCTGGAACTTGTTCTTTCGAAAAATAAGATTCAATTCTTTTCTTAAATTCTTTATCGGATAAGAATGATGTATCAATCATCACAAATGAATGATTCATATTCTTTGAGAACATTTGTCTTTCCACCGCAATTGCTTCATCCAATGTATTACATGTATTGCTTAATAATAATGGATGTGTTCTTCTTGTACTCTTATAACGATGTAATAAAACAGAATCATTTGCGTCTAAAAATAAAACTTGTACTTCAAAGTTTTGACCTTTTAATAATCTTAAAAAATCCGCAAAATCTTGTGCAGAAGTAGATAAGGCAATATAACTGTATCTTGGATCGATACTTGTTTCTATCATATCTACTAATAAAGAAACTAATTGCACAGGAAAATTATCAATAACATGATATCCCATGTCTTCTAAACATCTTGTCGCAACACTCTTACCAGCGCCACTCATTCCTGATACAAGTACAACTCTTTTATTTTTTTCCATAAGATGCGCCTCCAAGTTTTCTTTAATCTATTTTAAAACATTTATCACTATCTTTCATCTTTAAAAAAGCCTTAGCGTATTGCTAAGACTAAATTAAATCATTACTCCAATCATGTTTTTCATTCAAAATCGTTAATAATTCTGCAATGTCATAAATTGTAGCGTTTGGTTTTTCAGCTTTGATCTTTTCTTCTTTTTCTCGATTTGTAATAAACGCAATTGTATATACACCCGCATTTTTACCAGACTGTACATCAGAAACGTTATCCCCAATATACACAACGCTATCATGCCCTGTATTTAACATTTCACATGTTTCAATAATTCCATCTGGTCTAGGCTTTGCGTGACGATATCTTTCTGTACCAACAATCAAATCAAAGTAATCTTCAATTTCTAAATCTTCTATCCATGTTTCGCAACTTTCCGATAATCTAGAAGTAACAATTGCGGTAACATAACCTTGTTTTTTTAATTCTTTTAATACATCCACAACATGAGGTAATGTTGAAACTAAATGTCTTCCTGGTAAAGACTTTTGAAACTCCGTATAATCTTTCATCAATAAATCTGTGTCTTGATCTGGAAAGAGTTTCTTTAATTCATCTCTTAGTGGTGGCCCAAATACTTCTTGTTGGATTTCTTTTGTGAAATCATTGATATCTCCATACTTTTGAAATAAGTACGCAAAACATCCAACAATCATTTGTTCACTATCCATAATCGTTCCATCAAAATCAAATAGAATAACAGGCTTTCTCTTATCAAAGAATCTAGAATAAGCCCAAATTAATATGCCATTCACTTCCGCAACAATACATAAAAGAATATTGTTTACAGCTAAAGGATCCCAACGAAATACCATTGCCGCTAAGCGATCAAATCCCGTCAGCATCAACATCACAGAAAATGCATCTCCTCTTTTTCGATTTGGAGAATACGTTCTCATGACATAATAGATAATCAGGAACTCAATAATATTTATCGCAACGCAATACCATACTGTAGATAATTCTAACGCTCTACCAACACGCGCTATAATCAAAGTAATCAACATCGCAGTAGAAATAATATCCATTGTTCTTCGAAAAGATAAATGATGCTTTTTACCATACTTCAGCAAAACACAGCCAATACATAGTAACGAGCCTAAAATATCAATTCCACCATCACCAATCGCAAACACATACCATGCATACATAGAATAGTTCTTAAAATTTTCTAAGACCCAAAAAAATCTTCCACCTATGATTGCACTCACTAATATTAAAACTAGAAGATCATCTGAAACTGCTTGTTTATACCCATGTAGTTTCATAACTTGTGATAAATACAAGTAACCTACTATACATCCCAAAACCAAAGTTACAGCGTACCACTTAATTGTAATTCCCCCTACTGCTACAATCGTGGCTAAATCAGGGAACCAAATCATGCTTTACCATTCCTTTCGTTAGCTTTGTTCATAAAATCATTAAATCTTTCTCTTACTTCATCCGCACTATTGAAGCCTGCTTCACTCAATCTGAAATTTGATACCGCAGATTCAATCAAAGCTGCAGTATTTCTACCAGCAGATACAGGTAAGATGATTGTTGGAACAAGAACATTTAAAATTCTTGTATAACGCATTGTTTCATCACCTAGTCTGTTATAATCTGCTTCCGCTTCAAATGGTACAAGTTTAATAACTAAATCAACATTTTCAGAATCAGTAATTGACATCGCACCGAACATCTTTTCAACATCAATAATACCAATACCTCGAATTTCTAGAAGACCTTTAATAATTTCTGGCGCATGTCCCAGAATATGATTATGAATATGCATTACATCCACCCTATCATCAGAAATCAAAACATTTCCTTGACGAATCAATTCTAATGCAGTTTCACTTTTACCCATTCCAGATTCACCAGTCAATAATACACCAACACCTCGAATACTCATGAGTGTACCACTCATTGTATCTTCAGGCGCAAGTTTTTCATCTAAGTAAGTAATAATATCCGCCATCAAACGATATGTTTCCATATTTGTTCTCAAAACAGGAAAATTTGTTTCCTCCGCAATTTCTTTTAGTATTGGAGGGAGTTCATTGTTTTTTGAAATAATCAATGCTGGTGTTAAACCATCAGTAATCAAAGGAAAACGTGTTCTTTGATCTGCTTCTGACATTGTATGAATAAATTCAGATTCTTTATTACCTAGAATCACAATTCTGCGTGGTTCTGCCATTTTATAGAACCCACACAGCTCAAATCCCGGACGATTAACGTCTGGTACGACCGTCCAACGATCTAAGGATTTTTCATCACCTGTCAATCTTTCAAACTTAAAAAAATCAACCAATTCACGAATTGTCACTTTTTTTTCGTACATATTTTCGGCCATATCACAAACCTCCGATTGCGTACATTATATCATACTCAAAAAGTAGAGAAAATCACACTTTCCCTACTTGATGTTCTTTTGTCCATTCTAATGCTTTTTTTAGATATTGGCCTGTCCAAGATTCTTCAACTTTACAAACTTGTTCCGGTGTACCTGTTGCGACAACAGTACCACCACCATCTCCACCTTCTGGTCCTAGATCAATGATCCAATCTGCACATTTAATGACATCTAGATTATGTTCAATTACCACAACGGAATCTCCATTATTTACGATTCTCTGCAAAACAGAAATCAATCGTTTTACATCATCTGTATGTAATCCTGTTGTAGGTTCATCTAAAATATAGACTGTTTT
>CAVFDO010000125.1:0-4977 GCA_963621095.1 bacterium | reverse complement strand
TGGATTTTGGTTGGTAGAAAAATTGTTTCGATGTGATGATTTTTGGAAATAAGAAGACTATAATGTGAGTGCTTACAAAGGAGATATTAAAATGGCATTTCGTAAGGATTTTTTATGGGGTGGCGCAACAGCTGCCAATCAGTATGAAGGTGGTGTATTTGAAGGTGGTGCAGGACTAGCTACTGCTGATGTAATGACAAATGGTTCTCATACTGTTCGTCGTCAAGTTACTTGGAAAAAAGAAGATGGAACAACTGGATCAACACCTTTATGTTTTGGAAGTGATGAAAGACATTTACCTGAAGGAGCAATTCCTTGTTTATTAGATGATGACAAGTATTATTATCCTTCTCATATCGCATCTGATTTTTATCATCATTATAAAGAAGATATTAAATTGTGTGCAGAAGAAGGTTTTAAGTGCTTCCGTCTATCATTGAAATGGTCTCGTATTTTCCCAAATGGAGATGACGCTGAAGTAAATGAAGAAGGCGTAGCTTTCTATAAGAGTGTATTTGAAGAATGTAAGAAATATGGTATTGAACCATTGGTTACATTATCACACTATGAAACACCTCTATCATTAGCACAGAGATTTAATGGATGGAATGATAGAAAGCTTGTAGATTTATTTGTGAGATACGCTGAAACTTGTTTTGATCGTTTTGATGGATTATGCAAATATTATTTAACATTTAATGAAATTAACTGCATTGAAGCAGCACCATACGTAACTGCTGGTTTAATTCATGCGGATGAACAAAATATCGCTAACGCTACATTCCATCAGTTCTTAGCAAGTGCTAAGACTGTGATTAGTGCTCATAAAAATCATCCAGATATTCAAGTTGGTATGATGCTTGCGTTTGGTCCTGTATATGGATATACATGTGATCCATATGATCAATTACTCGCAAAACAACAAGAAGATAGAACATTATTCTATTCTGATGTTCAAATGACAGGTGTATATCCAAAGTATAAGTTAAAGGAATATGAAAGAAATAACATTACAATTCCTGCACAGGATGGAGATTACGAAACATTAAAAGAAGGTGTTTGTGATTTCATGAGTTTCTCTTGTTATGGAAGTCATGTTCAAACAACACATATGGAAGATGATATGCAGAAAGGTGAAGGAAATGGCGCAATGCAAAGAACAGTTGCGAATCCTTACCTAAAGACAAATGCTTGGGGATGGGCTACAGATCCACAGTGTTTGAGAATTGCCTTAAATACATTCTATAACAGATATCATTGTGATTTGTTCTGTGTAGAAAACGGTATTGGATGGAATGATAAGTTTGAAGATAATACAGTACATGATGATTATCGTATTGATTATATGAGAGCGAACATTCAATCTATGAAAGACGCAGTTGAAATGGATGGTATTCCACTCATGGGATATTTATACTGGGGATGCGTTGACATGGTAAGTAATGGCGAAGGTGAAATGGCTAAGAGATATGGTCAAATCTATGTTGATGCAGATAACTATGGACAAGGTACAATGGAAAGAAAGTTAAAAGATTCTTACTATTGGTATCAAAAGTGCATTAAGAGTAATGGTGAAGATTTAAAGTAATCAATTAGAATTTTGGGATGTCAAATTTGGCATCCTTTTTTTTCTGAAGTATGAAAAAGTATAACAAAGTATGAAAGAAATTCGAAAGTATAAAAAAGTATAACAAAGTATGAAAGAGTATAAAGATAATGTATAATGTTGTTAGAAGGAGGGTGTGATATGGAAAAAAGAAATACAAAACAACAAGAAACGAATCCTTTTAACTTAATGTTTGGCGTTTTGCCTAAAAGTTATGTATCAAGGGCGGAACAAGAAGAACGTGTAGTTTCAGCTTTTATGAATCAATATTATGGTTCTCTTTATTTAGTGACTGGTGTCAGGGGCTCTGGTAAAACGGTATTTATTACAAATATAGCTAAACAATTATCAAAGAATACAGATTGGATCATTATATCTTTGAATACGGATTTGAATTTGTATGAAGGGGCTTGTGCGAAGTTGGTGAATGATGAAAGAATAAAGTATTCTAAAACAAAATTGAAAAAATTAGAAATTAATAATTCTTTTTTAACATTTACTGTTGAAGATGAAAATAAGGCATATGCAACTTTAGAAACGAATTTAGAAGAATTGTTAAAACAAGCTAAAAAGAATGATTTAAAAGTTTTGTTTGTGATTGATGAAATTACAAACAATGAAGATGTTCGTAAATTTATGGGAAGCTATCAAATTTATATTAGAGAAGAATTACCTGTTTATATGTTATGTAGTGGTTTAGCGAATCAGATATATGATATTCAAGAAGAAAAAACATTAACATTTTTACATCGTGCACCTCGTATAGAATTAGCACCATTAAATATGAATGCAATTTATAGACAGTATAAAAAATATTTAGGTGTGGATGATATGTGTGCGAAAGAAATGGCAAAATTAACATGTGGTTTTTCATATGCTTATCAATTGTTAGGATCACTTGTATGGGAGAATCACAAAAAGTTTTCACCTGATTTATTAGAACAATATGATAATCAATTGTTTGATATGGTTTATGACAAAATCTCAACAGAACTAACGGATAAAGAATATGAAATTGTTAAATACATTGCATCAAGTGAATCTACAGCAGTTTCTGAAATTATGAATGGATTAAAAATGGATAAAGGTTCTTTTTCTGTATATAGAAAACGATTGATAAAAAAAGGAATACTTGTTTCAGAAAGAAGGGGCCGTCTAACATTAGCGTTACCTAGATTTGCGGAATATATTTCTCAGTTTTAAACGACATGAGCTATAAAAGCAGAGGTAACAATGGATAGAAAGAAAAATCCTTTTACATTAGCTTTTGGAATGAAGCCAAAACAATTTATTCCTAGATACCAACAAATGGATGAGATTATCGATACATTTAATAGAGAATATCCTTCATCACATTTTTATATGATTTCTGGTTTGAGTGGGGCTGGTAAAACAGTTATGATGGCTTGTGCCGCGGAGGAATTGCGAGAAAATAAAGATTGGATTGTTATTGGATTAAATGTAAATCGTGATATATTAAAATCATTAGCTGCACGCTTGTATGACGAACCTGTTTTAAAAACGTTCATTTTGGATGCAAAGATTGATTTATCTTTGTTGGGGATAGGCGTTTCTATCGAGAATTCTAATAAAATATCTGATGTGGAAAACGCTATTATACAATTGTTGAAAATCATAAAAAAGTTAAAGAAAAAAGTATTGATTACAATTGATGATGTCAGTAACAATGAAGCGATGCGAGCTTTTTGTTCAGCTTTTACAATTTTTATTAGTGAAGGATATCCAATATATTTATTAATGACAGGAATCTATGAAAATATATTTGAACTTCAAAATGAAAAAACATTAACCTTCTTGTTTAGAGCACCTAGAATAGAAATGACTTCTTTGAATATTGGAGCGATTGCGGATTCTTACAAAAGTGTTTTTGGAATAGATGATAAGAAAGCGCTAGAAATGGCACATAAAACAAAAGGCTATTCGTATGCTTTTCAAGTTTTAGGATATATGACATGGTTGTATTCTGAAGAAAGTGACAAACAAATAGAAAAAAGAGTTAGTGATTATTTAGGGGAATATTCGTATTTTAAAATATGGTATGAATTGAGTGAAAAAGATAAAGAAGTTGTATCAATCATGGCAAACAAAGATTTAGATACAGTGAAAGATATCAGAGATGAAATGAAATTGGAATCCAATGCTTTTTCTGTGTATAGAAGTAGATTGATGAGAAAAGGTGTATTGTTGAGTAGAGGTTATAGAAAACTAGAATTTGCGTTGCCTTATTTCAAAGAGTTTGTTTTAAATCAATACGAGTGATTTGGAATATAAAAATATAAATTGGTATAGGAAAACAAATATGGATGATCAATATCAGAAGTTATTAGAAGAAAATAGATATTTAAAAGCTCTTTTAAAGTCAAAAGGTATCTTTTATATTGCGCAAGGTGAAGCTTTAGGGAAAAAAGAGAAAATTAAAGTTTATATGGAATATTTCCATGGAAATGATTCTGTGTATGCGACTAGATATTTTAGTAAGAAAAGAAATGTCTATGGATGGAATCCTTCATGTAAAAATGCAATGACACAATGTTGTCCACATAGTCATTCTCGATCACAGAAATGTACAGAATGTAAGTATTTCTTGAAATTACCATTAACGGAAGCAATTGTAGAACGACATATGGGAGATCCGAAATTTGAAGGGATAGGTTTGTATCCATTACAAGATGATAATACATGTTATTTCATAGCAATTGATTTTGACGAAAATGATTGGTTTGAAGAGATGCTTTGCGTATATCGAATCGCTAAAGAAAAAGATATTGATTGTGTTATGGAGAAGAGTTCTGGTGGTGAAGGTGGACATTTATGGTTTTTCTTCGCTAAAGCAATCCAAGCATCACTCGCACGTAATTTCGCAATGGAATTATTAAAAGAAGCGATGAATCGAAATAGAAATATATCATTTAATAGTTTTGATCGTCTTTTTCCAAACCAAGACTTTATGCCAAAGAATGGTTTGGGGAATCTAATCGCTGCACCATATTGTCGTAAAAGAGTAATAGGAAATAACACAACAATATTCATTGATGAAGGTGGTAGACGAATAACAAAGCCAATTGACTATCTCGCAAGTGTCAGAAAAATAACACTAGAAGAATTACAATCGATTGTGAAAGAGAAAGATGATTATTTCTTTGAGAAGGATGACACTAAATTGGATTTAGGAAATAATACGAAATATTCTTCAGAAATTACATGTATTGAAGAAGCAATGTTGAAAATTGATAAGACGAATTTAAATGCCGCAACATTAAATGTATTAAGAAGATGTGCTTCTGTTATGAATCCCGAATATATTACGAAACTCAAAATGCGATTGCCAATCTACAAAACACAACGTGTTT
>CAVFDO010000124.1:0-5023 GCA_963621095.1 bacterium | reverse complement strand
CGCAAATTTTAGACTTTTCGTTTTTAGATGTATAAGTTTTGTTAGAAGTTAACGGAAGAATCAATCATCTGATTCTTCCTTTGTGTCATTTATATGTAATGAAGCAATAATATCATCGATATGTCTCGCTTTTTGTTCTGTTTCATCAATTACAAATATCAATTCAGGACATCGACGAATATCTAATCGCTGAGATAGTTCTGTACGTATATATCCTTTTGCTCGATTCAAAGCTTTTAGACCAGCTTGTGCTCTTGCATCCTGTCCTAAGAATTCACAGAATACTTTTGCGTAAGAATGATCATTAGATACATGTACATCAGTAATTGTAACAAATCCAACATTTGGGTCTTTTACGCCAAACTGAACAATTTCAGAAATATTCTTACGAATAATTCCTTCTAATCTTTTTTGTTTAAAATTTTTTGCCATGATTATTCAACAGGAACTTCCTGTGCCTCATAGAATTCTAATGTATCACCAAGTTTAATATCATTGTAGTTTTCAATTGTTAAACCACATTCATAACCTGATACGACTTCTTTTGCTTGATCTTTAAATCTTTGTAAAGAACCAAGTTTTCCATCGTAAATAATGATACCTTCACGAATCAAACGTACATTACATCCAGCTTTAACTTTACCATCTGTAACCATACATCCGGCAATTGTACCAACTTTAGAAACTTTATATGTTTCACGAACTTCTGCTTCACCAATTGTAACATCTTCATAAACTGGTTCCAACATACCCTTCATCGCTAATTCCATTTCTTCTGTTGCTTTATAAATGATGTTATGTAAACGAATTTCAACACCAGCTTCTTCAGCCTTTTTACGAATATTTGAATCAGGTCTTACATTAAAACCAATAATCATACCCTTAGAAGCATCCGCAAGCATGATATCACTTTCTGTAATAGCACCTGCAGTAGCGTGAATAACTTTAATCTTAACATCACCAACTGAAAGTTTTTCCATAGATGACTTTACAGCTTCAGCAGAGCCTTGTACATCTGCCTTGATAATAATAGGAATTTCCTTAATATTACCAGCTTCAATTTGTGCAGAAAGATCTTCTAAAGACATAGCACTAGATTGTCTTCTTTCAGCTTCTTGTTTTCTACGTCTTCTTCTATCAGCCAAAGCTCTAGCTTCTTTTTCATCGTCGAAATTTCTAAATAAATCACCAGCTTCAGGAACTTCATTTAAACCAATGATTTCAACAGGAGTAGAAGGACCAGCACTCTTTAAAGTATGTCCATTTTCATCTGTCATACGTCTAACTTTACCAAACGCAGTACCAACAACAACAGGATCACCTTGATGTAATGTACCATTTTGAACAAGTAAAGTCGCAACAGATCCTCTTCCTTTATCTAATTTTGCTTCAATAACAGAACCAGTAGCGATTGCCTTAGGATTTGCTTTCAATTCTTTTACATCAGCGACTGTTAAAATTGTCTCTAAAAGTTCATCTATACCATCGCCTTTTTTAGCACTTGTAGGAACAAAGATTGTATCTCCACCCCATTCTTCAGGCATGACACCTAAATCACTCATTTCGCCCATAACATGGTCAGGATTTGCATCAGGCTTATCCATCTTATTAACCGCAACAATGATTGGAACACCAGCAGCTTTTGCGTGATCAACTGCTTCACGTGTTTGTGGCATTACACCATCATCTGCAGCCACGACAATAACTGCAATATCAGTAATAGAAGCACCACGTGCACGCATAGCAGTAAATGCTTCGTGCCCAGGTGTATCTAAGAAAGTAATCTTTCTTCCATCAATGGATACTTGATAAGCACCAATTGCTTGCGTAATTCCACCAGCTTCTCCTGCAGCTACTTTGGATTTACGGATCGTATCTAATAAAGTTGTTTTACCATGGTCTACATGTCCCATAATTGTAACAACAGGTGGACGTTCACGTAAAGAATCAGGATCATCTTCCACTTCAACTTCAAGAGTATCTTCTTCTCTTTCTTTGATTTTTGTTGGTTCTATATCATATGAAATACATACTAATTCAACAGTTTCATCATCTAATGGTGTATTGATTGTAACAGCTTTTCCTTCCATAAATAACATCTTAATAATGTCTGTAGAAGTATGACCTGTTTTATCAGCTAATTCACCAACTGTAATTCCTTCTGTATATGTGATTTCATGAATTTCTTCAACAATCTTTTTTGGCTTATTATCAAAAGCTTTATTATTACGAGCTTTATTTGTGTTCTTTTTATTTTTTGAACTAGCATTGCTCTTAGTATTCTTTGGCATAAATAACCTCCCTCTCTATCTCACATCACAAAGTGATGTCTTTAAAACATTCTTATACATCGCCTCTTTTCTTTGTATATAAACATTAACGAATGATTTTTAAGATTTCATCATAGAATTCATCAGGAATATCAATTTCAAGTGCTCGTTTTAAAGCACCATTTTTTTTTGCAGTCATGATTGCTTCTTCACTTTTCTTTAAATATGCACCATGACCATTTAATTTACCTGTTAAATCTATTTCTAGTGTACCACTTGGCGTACGAACAATGCGAAGAAGTTCCTTCTTTTCACATTTTTCACCAGTCGCTACACAACGTCTCATTGGTACTTTTCTAGGCATTAGTCTTCCTCATCGTAGTAATCTTCATATTCGTCGTAATCGATGTCATATTCTTTTTCTTCTTCAGCTTCTCTTTCAGCTTCGATTTCAGCAAGTTCTTCTTCAGAATATACTGGAGCTGTAGGAGCTGTACGATTCGCAAGCTTTTCTTTTAATTGTTCAGTAAGTTCTTTATTAGATACTTTATAGTTATCTTCATCAGTTTTCTTCTTAAACTTCTTCTTAGCCTTAGTATCAGCTTTCTTACTTGTATCAGCTAATTTTTCAAACTTAGATACATATGTATTATTTGCAGCCATCTCTTCTAGATCTGCATGTTTATTGCTCTTCTTCTCTTCCACGATAGGTTCTTCTTCAATCTTTTCTTCTTCAATTACTTCTGTTGTTTCTTCCGTTTGTTCTACAGCAGCTACTTCTACTGCTTCTTCAGCTTCTTCTTCCTTAACGTCTTCCATTGCCATTTCATCAAGTACGTTTTCACTTAATGTTTCCATCATTTCTTCAGGAATAAAATCATCATCTTCACTTGCAATATTTTCTTTTAATGCAGCTACTTTATCCGCAATCGCAGCCTTCTTTTCTTCTTGTTCTTTAATTGCGTCTTCTAACTTACGAGCATTTTCTTTTGCTGTCTTTTCAGCAGCTTTTTGCTTCAATACTTCAGCTTGTGCTAATAATGCATCATAATCCATTCCTGATTCAATGATTTCTTCGCGTGTCTTGATATCGATCTTATGATTTGTTAGTTTAACAGCAAGTCTAGCATTCTTTCCTCTTTTACCAATTGCTAAGGAAAGTTGAGCAGAATCAACAATAACAAGTAAACTATTATCATCTTGTCCAGGCAAAACAGCAGTAACAACAGCTGGAGCTAAAGCATTCTTAACAAGTTCACTTATATCATTGGAATATTCAAAGATATCAATCTTTTCACCATTTAATTCTTCAATAATATTTCCAACTCTTTGACCTCTAGGTCCAATACATGCTCCAATTGGATCAATGTCTGGATTATGTGATAACACTGCCATCTTTGTTCTTTCACCAGCATCTCTTGCGATTGCTTTGATTTCTACAACACCGTTATAAATTTCAGGAACTTCTTTTTCAAATAATCTCTTAACAAGCATTGCATCTGCTCTAGAAACAAGAACTTGAGAACCTTTTGTTTCTTTGTTTACAGCAGTAATAACAACTCTAATTGTATCGCCTTCTCTTAGATATTCATGAGGAATATGAGCAGAATGTGGCATTAATGCAACTGTCTTCCCTAAATTAACTAAAGTGAATTTATCTTTAACAGATTCAATGACACCTAATACCATCTCGTCTTTCTTGTCTTTATACTCATCATAAACAGCGCCCTTTTCAGCTTCTCTAATTTTTTGACGCATAACATTCTTCGCAATAGAAACAGCTGCTCTGCTTAATCCTTCTACTTCAATTGGACGTCTAATTGTACCACCTACTTCAGCGTTTGGATCAAATTCTTTTGCTTCTGCTAGACCGATTTCTAATTCATCGTCTTGAACATCATCATCACTTTCTAAAACTGTATAGTTTTGATAAAGATCAATTGTCTTTTTCTTTTCATTTATTTCCGCAACAACATCAATATCAGATAATTCCGCATCTTTTTTGTATGCTTTTGCCATTGCTTCTTTTAATGCATCTAGTATAACTGTTTCAGGAATGTTTCTTTGTTCTTCAACAGCACTTAATGCTTTTAACATCTTTCTATAATCTAATTGCATTTGTCTTCTCCTTATAATTTGACCGCCATGCGTATATAATCAATATCATCTTTTGTGAATTCTGCTTTTCTAGTAGCTGCTTTATCTCTGTAAGCTAATGTAATCAAACCTGTATCACTTACTTCTAAAATTTCGCCAACAAATTCGAGCATTTTTTTAAACGGATGCTTCAAACGAACATATACATATAATCCAGATTGAATTTCATCTAAATCCTTTATTTCTCTTTCAGCACCTGGAGAACATACTTCTAATGTATATTCTTCATTAATTGGATCTTCTTGATCTAGTATTTCAGATAAACTTTCTGAAACAGCCGCACAAGTATCAAGATCCATTGTTCCATCAGGTTTCATAATAGAAACTTCCAATGTTCGATCTTTTCCAGAATTCCGAAAAACAAGTTCATACAATTTGACATTGTTAGACTCAAATGCTGGCTGAAACAATTCTTTCAAATGTTCTATTTTGTCCATAACCCTCCAAGCATAACAGAAGGAGTGCGTGAGCACTCCTTGTTTACGTTTATTAATATACTCTTTTTTTCACTTTTTGACAATAGTCAATCTATCAAAAACACAAAAAAAGAGAAGCGATAGCTTCTCAAGAAATACCTGGCAACGTGCTCGATTCAC
>CAVFDO010000123.1:0-5023 GCA_963621095.1 bacterium | reverse complement strand
TAAAACAAATGGATTATTATGAATCTTCCATGTTTTATCCAAATTATTCCGCAGAAGATAAAGTTAGAATATACTCTGTTTTTGGTGGTGTTCCTTACTACAATCGATTAATTGATGATTCTAAAAGTGCACAAGAAAACATCATAGATTTAATTGCATCTGATGGCGCTAGATTAGAAAATGAAGTTTCTATGTACCTAAACGCTGAACTCTCTAAGATGACAAACGCAAATGAGGTATTTGAAGCTTTAGCTAGAGGTTATTCCAAGTACAGTGATATTCTTTCACAATCTCACGTATCTAGTGGGCCTACACTTGCAGATATATTAGATAAGTTAATACGCATGAAAGTAGTAAAAAAAACTTCTCCAATTAACGCAACAAACAATAAAAAGAAAGCTTCCTACTATATTTGTGATAACTTATCTTTATTTTATTATCGCTATATTTTCAAATATTCTTCTCAAATGAAAATTATGGATTCTAAAGTGTTCTATAAGAAATACATCGATAAAGATTTTGAAGAACACTATGTCCCTCATATATTTGAAGATATTTGTAAACAATATCTCATTCGAAAAAACAAAGCTGGTGAAATTGATCCAATCATCGAAAATATCGGTAAATACTATTACAATGATCCTAAACAACATAAAAATGGTGTGTTTGATATCGTAACTGAAGATGAAATTGGTTATATCTTTTATGAAGTTAAATTCAGAAAGAAACAAATAAACGATGAAATAATTCAAGAAGAAATCAAACAAGTACAAGCAACAGGATTAAATTGTTACAAATACGTTTTCTTTTCAAGAAGTGGATTTGATTGCCAACAAAACAATCAAGTTGAATGCATTGAACTAAATGAACTCTTTTAAAAAGGTCCCTATTTTTGAGGGACCTTTCATGATATTCTTCCTTTATCCATTTCATATACAACATCCGCAACATTCATTGTAGATACTCTATGAGAAACTAATACAACTGTTTTTGTTTGTGATGATTCTTTTAATGATTTTAGAATGATACCTTCATTTAATGAATCCAAGTTACTTGTAGGTTCATCTAATAAGATCAAATCAGAATCATGCAAGAAAGCTCTAGCGATTCCAATACGTTGTTTTTCACCACCAGATAACGTATCACCAAGTTCACCTACTTCCGTATCATATCCATGTGGTAATGTCATAATAAAGTCATGAATGGATGCTTTCTTCGCTGCTTCTATAATTTCTTCACGTGAAGCTCCATCTTTCGCTAATCCAATATTATTCGCAATGGAATCATGAAAGAGTTGTGTTTCTTGTGTTACATAACT
The DNA here is from genome assembly GCA_963621095.1 of bacterium. Lineage (GTDB taxonomy): Bacteria > Bacillota_I > Bacilli_A > Erysipelotrichales > Erysipelotrichaceae > Bulleidia. The sequence continues at coordinate 3,705 of CAVFDO010000123.1, read as the reverse complement.
TTCTACATCACGCAATTGCTTTGTAGGAAGTTCTTTAACATCTTTGTCGTTCACGAATACACTTCCTTTTTGTACATCCCAGAATCTCATCAATAGCTTCAAAATCGTTGATTTACCCGAACCACTCGCACCATGAATCCCAGTAATCTTACCAGGTTCAAACTTCAAAGAAAGATTCTCTAATATCATTTCTTCTTCATACGCAAAACGCACATCTTTTAGTGCAGCTCCAGTAAATGCAGTTTCTTTGGATTCCCCAATTACTTCTTCTACCATTGGTGTTTCTTCTAACAAAGATAAAACTCTTTCTCCACTCGCTAATGTTTGATTGAGATTATTAGATAAGCTGGACAAAGCTACGACTGGTCCAAAAGATCCCATCATCGCTACTGTACAAGTTAACACTCCATCAAATCCAATTTTTCCTTTTCCATATAAATTCATTGTCACAAATAACATTCCTAAAGAAGCTATTAATATCACAAGATTTGTGATTGCACGTTGTGTTCCTTCCATATCACTCAATGATTTTTGTAAAGAAGATAGATTTTCTGAACGTTGATTCATTTGTTGAATTCTTTCTTTTCCTTGTCCATATTGAATTGTTTCATCTAACCCTCTTAAAGAATCTAAAACAAAGCTATTCAATTCTCCAAAGTTTTCTCTAAATTCCATTCCTTTTTGACTGCCCCGTTTTCCATTCCACATTGGAATTAAAACACCAACAATTACATACGCACATAACGCAAATAAACCACATACAACATGATATCTTCCAATAAAGAAAATCATGATCAAAGAAGTCAAAAACGCTATCGCAATTGGTGAAATCGTATGCGCATAAAATACTTCTAACAATTCAATATCTGTTGTAATAATAGATATCAAGTTTCCTTTATCTTGTCCTTCTAATTTCGCAGGACATAGTTTTCTTAACGCCGCAAATACTTTATGACGAATAATTGCTAGTAACTTAAACGCAATAAAATGATTACAATATTGTTCAATATAATGTAAAACACCTCTTAATACCGCAATACAAATCATAATTATTATGATTGTTTTTACTGATGGAATTGTGATTATATTTTGAACTACAATTGGTGTTCCTTGTAATCCATATAGAATTACCTGACTCGCAAGTATTGTCAGAAAGATTGCACATAAATATCCAAGTGTTCCTAAAATGATAGCTAATAACATGATATGTAATAAAGGGTTTACTAAACCAATGAGGCTTAACATAATTTGAAGTGCACTTCTTCTTTGTTTTGTATTATGCATTCTCTAAACCTCCTTGTCCATATTGTTCTAGTTTCATTTGACTCTCATACAATTGTTTATAAGAGCCATTCATTTCTAACAATTTTTCATGAGTTTCACGCTCTTTGATTTCTCCATCTTTCATAAAATAGATTTGATCAGAAGATACTACATTAGCTAATCTATGAGATATCAAAAGAACTGTCTTAACTTTCGCAAGTTCATGAATAACATCCATGATAATTTCTTCACTTTCTATATCAATATTAGATGTAGCTTCATCAAAGATATAGATTTGACTATTTTCTCTCAACAACGCTCTCGCAATCACTAATCTTTGACACTGTCCACCAGATAAATTACTCGCTCTTTCTAATAACTGTGTTTGTAAACCTTCTTGTGTATTTAAGAAGCCTAAAAGATTCACTTTCTCTAAGACTGCTTCCATTTCTTCTTTGGTAGCATCTCTTTTTGCCATTCTTAGATTTTCTTCCACTGTTCCTTTGAATAAGTAACTGTTATGTCGTACAAGGACTACATGATTCATCAAATCACTCTCATTGATTTCAGATAGTTCAACTCCTTGTATCTTCACACTACCCGTATAACTTCTATTCTTTCCAGATAAGATACCCGCAATCGTACTTTTACCACACCCCGATTCACCAACTAATGATATAAAACTACCAGCTGGAAGATTCAAATCAATTCCTTTTAATATTTCTCTATCTTCTTCATAGGAAAAATGAAGATTTTTGATTTCAACATGTAATGGTTCATTTGGTAAGTGCTTATCTCCATCTACCTTTTCTTCTAAATCCAAAATCTTAAAAATCTTATCACTAGCAGCCATTCCATTCATTGCGATATGAAAATATGAGCCAAGTAATCTTAGTGGCAAAAAGAACTCACTCGCTAATAAAACAATACAAATCACTCCCGAAATACTAACATTTCCTTTTAAGTATTCTGATAAGGCAACTGCCATCCCAACTGCAGCACCACCATAGGCAACAATGTCCATGACACTTGTAGAGTTCAATTGCATCGTTAATACTTTCATTGTGATTCTTCTAAATCTTTGTGATTCTTCATCCATTTCATCTGCTTTCTTTTGATCAGTTTGATAGATTTTCAAAGTTGTTAAACCTTGAAGATTTTCTAAGAAAGAATCTCCTAATCCTGTATAAACACTCCAATATTTATTCAATAGTTTCTTCGCTATCTTTTGTACGACTACAATTGATATTGGAATTAAAGGCACACAAATCAATAAAACAACACTCGCCTTAAAACTAACCCTACTTAATATCACAAACAATGTAATAGGAGCTAATAAGCTATAAAACAACTGTGGTAAATACTTTCCAAAATACGTTTCTAATTGTTCTACTCCTTCTGTAGAAACTTGAACCACTTCAGAAGAAGCAACTTGTTCATTGTAAGATGCACCAAGTCTCAACATCTTTTCATAGATTTTTTCTCTTAGAATTCGTTTTACATCTACACTAGAAAGATATGTACATCTAACAAGCATCTTTTCACAAATAAAACGAACAACGATCACACAAACAAATATAAGAATTGCCTTCTGTATCATTTCATTTGTTACAGTTTGATACACCACATTTTCTAATAAATCCGCAAGTGTAAATACCATTACCACTTGTGCTATTAAACTTATCCATTGCCACCCAATTGTGAAAACAATGTATTTCTTTGCATCAGATAATAATTTAATCAATCTTGTTTTAATCATGTTTCACCTGTTTCTTCGCTTCTTTCTTACTACAAATTAAATGCCATATCGCTAATAACGGATGATAGAATAACATCCTTGGCCCAGAATAGCGCATGACTTGACGAATCTTTTCTCGCATCTCTGGCTTATAACAATGTACTTTACAATTCGCACAAAAAGTTTTCTGTTCCATAAATGGACAATGTTGACTTCTACTCTGTGCATATTCTAATAATTCATGACAGGAATCACATAAATGTCCATCATGATATTCCTTATGATTTTTTCTACAATACAAATGAATCATTTCTTCAACAACATGTTGTTCTTTCAAACGTTTCTTTTCTACTTTATCCATGTTTCCCTCATCTTTGCCGCTTTAATATATCATTGATTCACTACTTTTATAACTAACAAAAGGTAAAAAAAAGCATGCAAGTTAATGCACGCTAGATATGGCGCCTTAAACAGGACTCGAACCTGTGACACCCTGGTTAACAGCCAGGTGCTCTACCGACTGAGCTATTAAGGCAGTGAAATTATTTTAGCATTTTTCAAAAAATACACAAGAGCTTTTTCAAAAAAATCTAAAATTGCATTCACACGGTGAACTGGAATTACTTTTTAGTTCAGTGTCTTTTTAAATACCCGTCTTTAGAGTTTAGCACCATAATCTTTAGAGGCTAATTTTTTAATAAAAG
>CAVFDO010000122.1:0-5038 GCA_963621095.1 bacterium | reverse complement strand
ATTCATCCCCGACTGAAAAAAGTTTCAGTCAGGGTATTCTTGCCTAAATAATAAACAGCGAAAACAAGAATTATTAATTGAAAAAGTACATACAATTATTTGTCTCTTAAATGTATAATAGTGTTCGTTTGAATAGGAGATATTATGATTTTAGATTCCATTGATAAAGAATTGCTTGAACTATCTATACAAGCAGAAAATGAATTAAAAGAAGTATATGAAAGAATTGATGATATTTGTTTATACAATTCAAATAGAATATTATCAGCATTCATCGAAAATAACGTATCATATTCTGATTTTGCGGAAATGAATGGATACGGTGATTATGATGAAGGTAGAAATAAATTAGAAAAGATATTCGCACGTGTATTAGGATGTGAAGATGCACTTGTTCGTCCACAGATCATGAGTGGTACAAATGCATTATTTCTAACTTTCTCTGCATTATTAAAACATGGAGATACAATGATTTCTTTGACTGGTACACCTTATGATTCCTTACAAGAAATGATTGGTCTATGTGGAGATTCTTCTCAATCTTTAAAAGCACATGATGTAAAATACGAACAAATTGATTTGATTAATAATGAATTTGATGAAGATAAGATTGTTTCTAGATTGAAAGAAAACAATGTTAAGTTAGTCGAAATACAAAGATCTAGAGGTTATTCCTCTAGAAAATCATTAACTATTGAAAAGATCAAACACGTGATTGAGGCAATTCGTTCTGTCAACCAAGATGTTATTATCATGATAGATAACTGCTATGGTGAACTTGTAGAAAAACAAGAGCCAGGACATGTTGGCGCAGATGTTATTGTTGGTTCCTTAATGAAAAACTTAGGTGGTGGTATTGCATCTACTGGTGGATATGTTGCTGGAAAAACAGAACTCATTGAAATGGTGGCAGATCGATTAACAGCTCCAGGAATTGGCAAAAACCAAGGTGCAAACTTCAATATGAATAATGCATTTTTTAAAGGTATCTTTATGGCACCAAATGCAGTAAAGTGTGCACTAAAAACAGCTGTCTTTTCAAGTTGGATGTTGGAAAAACTTGGTTACAACAATGTATCTCCAAAATGGAATGAGGAACGTACAGATATCATTCAAACAGTTGAATTAGGTTCCAAAGATAAACTTGTTCAATTCGCACAAGGCATCCAAGAATCTTCACCAATTGATTCTTTTGTACGTGTCATGCCTGCACCAATGCCAGGTTATCCATTCGATGAAGTTATGGCATGTGGTAGTTTTACAGAAGGAAGTACAATTGAATTAAGTGCAGATGCACCTGTAATTCCTCCTTATACGTTATATATGCAAGGTGGTTTATCTACAGAATATGGAAAACTATCCATTTTACTGGCACTAACAAAAGCAAAGGAAGTTGATTAACAACTTCCTTTTTGTCCACCATCTATACGTATGATCGTATTATTGATATAGTTTGCTTCATCGCTAATTAAAAACTTTACTAAGTGTGCTACTTCTTCTGGTTGACCATATCTTTCAACCAGTATTTTTTTACATTCTTCTTCTAAGAAAGATGCATCATACCCTTCTAGTTCACTTTCTGTTCCAATAAATCCTGGCGCAATCGCATTTACATGTACATATGGTGCATACTGCATCGCTAAATCATGCGTCAAAGCATTTAATGCCGCCTTGCTAACATCATAATCAATGCTCATTGGATAATATGTATTCATTCCATTAGTTGAAGAAATATTGATAATTCTTCCATATTCTTGTTCTAACATGTGTTTGTAGACTCTTTTAGAACATTGAAATGCACCAATCAAATTCACATCTAATGTTTTTCTAAACTCTTCACTTGTTTTTAAATGAAATAAATTCGAAAGATCAATTGCGGCATTATTGATTAATATATCGACTCCACCCAACTTTTCTTCTATTTCACTCACCATTTCATCCACTGCTTTTTCATCAGAAACATCCGCTTGTATCACTAAACAATTTACACCATATTGATCAATGATATCTTTTTGTAACTGTAATGCTTCATTTTCAGAATGATGATAATTGATTACAACATCATAATTATCCTTTGCGAGTTCTTTGATGATTGCTTTTCCAATTCCTCTACTAGAACCTGTTACTAATACAACTTTTCTTTTCATAACTATCAAAAAAGAGCTTAGAAATTAAGCTCTTGAAGAATACTTTCCATCAGAAGTAGAAACAAGTACCTTTTCTCCTTCTTCAATAAATTGAGGAACTCTTAAAGATAATCCTGTATCTGTTACAGCGTCCTTTGTTTGAGATGATGGAGCGCCCTTGATTGCTGGTGTTGTTTCCGCAATTGTTAATTCTACTTTATCAGGAACACCAATCGCTAATACTTGTCCTTCAAAAATTTGTAGGATAACATCCATACCTTCAATCAAGAAATACTTATTCATTCCTACTTGTGCTTCACTTAATTCATGTGTTTCATATGTTTCCATATCCATGAAATAATAAGTATCACCTGCAGAATAAGAATATTGTGCTGATTTCTTTTCAATCATTGCAGCTTCAAACTTTGTAGATGCATTAAAGTTTCTTTCTTGTGTAGAACCAGTTTTTAAGTTCTTCATCTTTGTTTTAAGGATAGCTGCACCCTTACCTGGTTTTACATGCATAAAGTCAATAACTTGCCATGGATCACCATCAACCATGACTGTTAAACCTGTTTTAAAATCTCCAGCTTCAATTGCCATATTTATACCACCTTTTTATAATCGCTAGTATTTTATCAATTAACAATGTTTTACGCAACATCTGAGGAAATATTCTTTGACATTTCTTTTTTTCCATTCCCTAGAAAAGAACTAATCAAAAGTAAGATACATGCTATGGAAATCCAACCATAGCCTAAAGAATACAAAGGTATTCTTTCATTCAGAAATTCCAAAAGAAATGGAATTTGAACACCAATCTGTTCTAATGCATAGATAATACTAATTATACTTGTACCTGTAATTACAACGGGATAGATATATTGATTTCCTTCCCATAAATCATGCGTTAATCCCAACAAAATCAGCACAATACTGATAGGATAGATTGCATTTAAAACTGGAACCGAAATGCTTAAGATTGTATTTAATCCTAAATTACATACAACAAAAGAGAAAGTAATAATCAAGAAAACCCATTTACGATAACTCAATTTATCAAACTTTTGCGAAAAGAATAATGAAATCGAATTGATTAAACCTACACAGGTAGTCAAACAAGCAAGCGTAAATATGACTGCCAATAATATTGCACCACCATTTCCAAATAATTGATAAACAATACAACGTAATGTCCACGCTCCATTACTTTGAATTTCATAAACAGCAGAAGAACACATTCCCATATAAGATAACATCATGTAGATGATCGCTAATATAGATCCCGCAATACATCCTGCTTTTAGCGTATATTTCATAATATATTGTTTTTGTTTACAACCAAATGTTTTTAATGTTGTCGCAATTACTAGTCCAAAATTCAGTGCCGCGATTGCATCCATTGTATTATAGCCTTCCTCAAAACCTTTCAAAAATGGTAACGTTTCATAAGATACTTGTGCTTGCGAAATTTCTTTTTGCCCAGCAAACAAAAAAGATACAAATAGAAATAACAACAAACTCAATAAACAAGGTGTCAAAAATTTTCCGATTCTCTCTACAAGTTTGCTTGGTGTTAAACAAAGCCATAATGCAACCAAGAAAAAAACAAAAGAATATATCAGCATCCAGACTGTAGTGTTTGCGGAAGGTAATAAATAAGGTGCTACAGCCATTTCAAAAGGAACAGAAGCAGCACGCGGAATACCTAAGCCTGGTCCAATCGCCAAATAAATAACTACCGCAAATAATAATCCAAAATGTTTTCCTACTTTTTGTCCTAAATAATCTAATCCTCCAAATTTCGCAACTACAATTACACCAAGTATAGGAAGTACAACTGCAGTTATTAGAAATCCCAGCATCGCTAAAATCGTGTGGTTCCCTGCATTTTGTCCAAGAAATGGAGGAAATATCAAATTTCCAGCTCCAAAAAACAGTGAAAACAACATAAAACTCACAAGAACAATTTGTCTTTTATCTAATTTCATATCTTTCTCCTCCAACAAAAAACTCATCTCAAGCATGAGACGAGCTTCATTTCTATACCCGCGGTACCACTCATTTTGTAAGTAATCAACTTACCACTTCAGACTCCAACAAATCCTATGCACTAACGTAGCCTACACGAAGTTCTTTACTAATCTTTTTAATTTTCAAGAAACCCAGCTCAGAAGTGATAGGATATTTCGCAATTGTTTGTTAAGTTCCACCACACCTTAACTCTCTATAAAACTCATAACGAATCCGTCTTCATCATCGCTTTTTAATATCGAGAAAATACTATCATTTTCTATTTCTTTTCGCAATATCTAAAACAAAGACTTCTTCTCTTCATTATGCGATTTGATATATTTGCTCCATTGAATATATCCATATGTTGTATTTGTGAAATAACCTAATTTCAATACCAATAGTACATATTGTCCTGACATGATATTAATAACAGATTCCAAAAACGCACTAATATACCAAGCAATCCATTGTTCTCTTAATCTAAAGAAAATGAATAAACCATTGGCTACGCCAACCGCAGAAGCGCATGCATCAATATACGTGATGATCGTAGCTAATCTTTCATTTCCGTTTAAAAAGTCTGTTTGAATATCCAATCCGCTTAAGAAATATCCCACAACAATTGTCCAAACAATGATAGCTAGAATAACAAGAACTTCTTGATATCCCTTTAATCTTCTTACTGCAGTTAATTCATCACTATCATCATCTTTATGCTTGCTCCAATTGATATAACTCAAGATATCGATTGGTAACCAGAAGAATAATGTCGTCGCAATTGTTGCGAAACGATACATCAATACTAAACAAGTACAAATCTCCGTAATCTCAACAAACACAGATACTAAGAAGTTATATCTAGATTGTTTAGAAATCAATAATTCACAAAGAATATT
>CAVFDO010000121.1:0-5178 GCA_963621095.1 bacterium | reverse complement strand
AAGCAAGAAGACTTGGTATTCGTGTAAAGGGTGAAAAGGGTAACTACTTCGCACATACATTGAATAATACAGTAGTCGCTCCACCAAGAATGTTAATTGCGTTTGTTGAAAACAATTTGAATGAAGATGGTTCTATTCGTATTCCTGAACCATTAAGACCATATATGGGTGGTATGGAAGTAATTCCGGTTCCAGAAAAGAAGAAAAATTTCTAAGAAACGAAGGATATCACAGTTGATATCCTTTATTGTTTCACGTGAAACAATAAAGAGAAAAATTAATATTGAGTCAGAGTAAAAACTCATATATAATACTTGTGGCACAGCAGTCATGTTTCTAACCTGGTCAGGACCGGAAGGTAGCAGCCATACGAGCCTCTGATCGCGTGTGCCATTTTTATTTATGATGAACGCAGATGATTATATGAAAATTGCCTTAGAAGAGGCACATAAAGCAGAAGAAATAGATGAAGTTCCAATTGGAGCTATCGTTGTAAGAAATGGTGAAGTGATATCAAAAGCACATAACTTTAAAGAACATGATCAACAAGCTTCATCACATGCAGAATTTCTCGCAATTCAACAAGCTTCACAAAAATTAGGGGCTTGGAATCTATCAGACTGTGATCTCTATGTTACTTTAGAACCATGTATGATGTGTACAGGTGTGATTCAGTTAAGTAGAATCAAACGATTATATTATGGTGCAAGTGATATGAAAGGTGGTTGCGTTGAATCGCTGATTCATATTAAACAAATTCCACGTTTAAATATTTATCCAAAAGAAATATATAGTGATATTTTAAAAGATGAGTGTTCTGAAATTTTAAAAGATTTTTTTAAGAAGAAAAGAATGAATAAATCGCATAAATAAATGAAAACCTACATTCGAATGTAGGCTTTTTTGTTATAATATAGGACAAGGAGAATTTCATGGCAAAAATAGCTTTGTATCAAAAATATCGTTCTTCAACATTTGAAGAAGTCGTAGGACAAGAATATATTGTTCGATCCATCAAAAACGCAATACATGAAAATAAAGTTGGACATGCATATCTTTTTTGTGGACCAAGAGGAACAGGAAAGACAACAATGGCAAGATTACTTGCAAAGTCAGTCAATTGTACAAATCCATCTGAAGCACCTTGCGAACATTGCGATAACTGTATTGCGGCAAATAATGGAACGCATCCAGATATTATTGAAATCAATGCTGCGAATGAAACTCATGTAGAAGATATTCGTGATCTGATTGAAAGAAGTAGACTTGCACCTATGCAAGGAAAACATAAAGTTTATATTATTGACGAGGTTCATCAGTTATCGAGTGCAGCTTCTTCAGCATTATTAAAAACCTTAGAAGAACCACCTGAAAATGTTATCTTTATTTTGGCTACAACAGATCCACAAAAATTATTACCAACCATTATTTCTAGATGCCAAAGATATGATTTCACTAAAGTAAAAACAGAACAAATTCGTGATCATCTATTAAATATTGCGGAAAAAGAAAACATTTCAATGGAAACAAATGCTGCGATGATGATTGCGGTATTAAGTGATGGTGGTATGAGAGATGCATTGAGTATTATGGATCAATGTGCATCTTATACAAGTGATAATATCACAGTAGAGGCAATTGATCGTATTTATGGATTGACAACAACAAGTGAAAAGATTGCGTTAATTAAAGATATCATTCATAAAGATATGGCATCCATTATTTCTAGAATCGCAACATATGAAGATAAAGGAATTGATTTTATTCGTTATACAGACGGAATGATTGATATCCTAAAAGATGTAGTTATCTATGCATCTACAAAGAAAGAGGAATTATTAAAGACAATTTCAAAAGATGAAGCAATCGATTTAAACAATGAAATATCCTCTGTAACATGCATGCATATTTGTGAGAAATTGATGGATACAAAGAATCGTTATCGTACTTCTACTTCAACTGCTAGAGTGTTTGAAGTGACTTGTTTATCTTTATCAATTGATGAACAACCTATTGTTGTAGTCCAACAAGAAATAGTTCAACCACAAATTACTCCAATCACAAAAGCTGAACCAATTGTATCAATTCAAAAAGAAGAAAAAGTAGAAGAAGCACCTGTTGTTATTCAACCAATAGAAAAGATTGATCTAGATAAGATTTTATCTATCTTAAGAGCTTGTGATAAACAAAATAAAGTGACAGATGAAAATACATTTTCAATGTTAGATTCTTATGGTGATCTAACAAATCGTAAATATACAAGTTTATTGAATGAATGTAAGGTAGTTGCGAGTGGAAAAGATTGTATTTTGATTGCATCTGATATGTCTTCTATTGTAAATCGAATCAATTCAGAAAAGATGAATAAAGAATTGTATGTATTTATGAGAGACATCTTACATACAGATAAAATACTATTCGCAATCACAAATGAAGAATTTGTTTCCGCAATAAATGCATTTAGAGAAAAAATGCGTACTGGTGAATTACCGGATCCAATTCAAATCACAAAGTATGAAGAAGATACTTCAGAAGAAACTTCAACAATTGATAAAGTAAAACAATTATTTGGTGAAGAAAACGTTAAAGTTGTATAAGGAGAGAAAACATGGATATTAATATGATTATGAAGCAAGCACAAAAGATGCAAGCTGATTTAAAGAAAACACAGTCAAAGTTAGAAGCAACAATCTATGAAGGACAATCTAATGGAATCGTTGTGAAAGTAAATGGTAAGAATGAATGCCAAGAAATTACAATTCCAGAAGAGTTAATGGAAGATAGAGAAATGTTACAAGATATGTTGATGATTGCGTTTAACAACGCAGTTGAAAAAAGTGAAGCAGATCGAGAAAACCAATTGGGTGGTCTTGCTTCAGGGTTAAATCTTCCAGGGATGTAATTCATGTATCCAAAAAGCTTACAAGATTTGATTGAAAGATTCCGCTATCTTCCAGGAGTTGGAGAGAAGAGTGCAGAAAGATATGCTTTGAGTATTCTAGATAGAAAAGAAGAAGATGTTGAAGCGTTCGCAAATGCATTACTACAAGTAAAAAAGAATCTACATTATTGTAAAATTTGTGGCAATCTAACAGAAGAAGATACATGTGAAATTTGTAGTAACAATAATAGAAATCAAGATGTGATATTTGTTGTACAAAGTCCAAAAGATATTATTGCGATGGAAAAGACAAATGAATATCAAGGTGTCTATCATGTATTAAATGGTTTGATTTCTACCACAAAAGGAGTCATGCCAGAAGATTTAAATATTGATTCTTTATTAGAACGTGCAAAACACGCAAAAGAAATTATCTTGGCAACCAATACTACAATGGATGGTGAGATGACTGCGATGTATCTGAATAAACTAATTAAAGAAGAATGCCCAGATGTTTTAGTTACAAGAATTGCGCATGGTTTACCATCGGGTGGAATGCTCGATTACGCTGATGAAATGACATTGGCACACGCATTAACAGACCGTAAAACAATGTGAGGAGAAGAAAATGAATAACGATTTAAAAATTGCACAAGCAGCTACATTAGATGATATTTATGAAATCGCAAAAAAAGCAGGTATTGATGATTCTGTGTTAGAACCTTATGGAAGAGATAAGGCAAAAGTAAATGTTCATGCGTTAGATTTAAAAGATAAAAAGAATGGTAAGTTGATTCTTGTTACAGCGATTACTCCAACAAAAGCTGGGGAAGGTAAATCAACAACTACAATAGGTTTAGTTGATGGTTTATCTAAGATTGGTAAGAATGCAATGGCTTGTTTGAGAGAGCCATCTTTAGGACCTGTATTTGGTTTGAAAGGTGGTGCTACAGGTGGTGGCTACGCCCAAGTGATTCCAATGGAATCTATTAACTTACATTTCACAGGTGATATGCACGCAGTAACTACAGCGAATAATTTAATTGCGGCAATGTTAGATAATAGTATTTACCAAGAAAATCCTTTAAACATTGATCCTACAAAAGTTGTTTGGAAGAGATGCTTAGATATGAATGATAGAACATTACGTGATATCACAATTGGACAAAAGAAAAAAACAAATGGTGTTGAAAGAGAAGATCATTTTGTTATTACAGTTGCGACAGAAGTTATGGCTATTCTATGTCTATCAAAAGATATTCAAGATTTTGAAAAGAGAATCTCTGAATGTGTTGTTGCGTATACATATGATAACAAACCAGTCACTGTAAAAGATATTGGTGCTTCTGGTGCGGCAACAGTTGTAATGAAAGAAGCATTAAAACCAAACTTGGTTCAAACATTAGAACATACACCAGTATTGATTCATGGTGGACCTTTCGCAAATATTGCACACGGTTGTAACTCAGTCATTGCCACAACAACAGCACTAAAACTAAGTGACTATGTAGTTACAGAAGCAGGATTTGGTGCGGATTTAGGTGCAGAAAAGTTCATGGATATCAAATGTAGAGCTGCTGGTCTAACACCAAACGCTGTTGTAATTGTTGCGACAGTTCGTGCATTAAAGATGCATGGTGGTGTAGATGTAAGTGAACTTGGAACAGAAAATGTAGAAGCTTTATTAAAAGGAACAGAAAACTTACAAAAACATATTGAATCTGTGCAAGCATTTGGAGTTCCATATGTTGTAGCTATCAATAAGTTCGCAAAGGACACACCAAAAGAAGTAGATGCTTTACTCAAATGGTGCAAAGAAAATAACCATCCTGTTGCGGAAGCAGATGGCTGGGCAAATGGTGGAGAAGGTATGATTGACCTCGCTAATATCGTTGTTGAAAAGTGTGAAGAAGAAAATCATTTCGCTCCAATTTATGATGTAAATTCTAGCATCGAGGAAAAAGTAACTACAATTGCGCAAACAATCTATGGTGCTAAAGATGTAGAATTCTCTGATGAGGCAAAAGAAAAAATAAACCAATATCATCAATATGGTTGGAATGCATTACCAGTATGTATGGCAAAAACACAAAACTCTTTGAGTGATGAGGCTAAGGTTGTCGGTAGACCAACAGACTTTATAATTCATGTAAGAGATATCAATATTTCTAGAGGCGCAGGATTTGTAGTTGTTTATACAGGAAATGTATTAACAATGCCTGGTTTACCAAAAGTACCAGCCGCAGTAAATATGGGAATTGATGAAAAAGGCGAAACATTTGGATTATTTTAAAAAG
>CAVFDO010000120.1:0-5196 GCA_963621095.1 bacterium | reverse complement strand
TTTATGCAAACGAAGATGATAGAGATGAATAATCTCTATCTTTTCTAAAAAAAAGAAACTCATTGTGAGTTTCTACTTCTTAATACCTAATCCAATAACTTCATCTTTCTTTAAAGGATTCTTTTTAAGATATTTTTCAATATCAGCATAAGAATTGATTACATTATATGTAACGGATTTCCAATCACGATCATGACCATGTGCGAATAGAAAATCTTCAATACCTGTTTCCATAGATGTTTCAGGAACTAATGTCACTCTAGGATCATTATCATCCAACCAGTTCCATCCTTCCATAACACTCATCTTTTCAGGAATTGGCAAATGATACATAACAGACATATAGTCATGCCCTGCTTTGTTATAGAACCATGTATTTCCAATAAATAATTGATCCTCACTATTTTTATACAACATTACTATATTTTGAAAAACACTTAAATCTTCATCAAATCTGATACTTTCATTCATAACTGTACCCTCCAATTACTATTTAAGCTTTTCCATTCAGATAAGGCAATAGAAGAATCTTTCTTTTTCTATGAAATATTTTTTGTGAAACGCTTTCTTTTGAAAGTGCTTACGTATATTGTTTCCGTTTCATAGCACTATTTCTAACTTCCATATGTTTTAACATTACATATGCTTGGTGTGCTCTTTGTTTGTCAAAACCTTCTAAAGTTTCACACTTTACAAGATTATTTCTTAGTCTTGGTAAATCCAAATCATCCAAGATCATATAACCTGTAAAGTCAGGATGTTCAAACAAATAATCTGTGATATGTTTTTGACGATCCTCAAAATCCTGTGCAGTTACCCCAACAACTTTAACACCTTTTTTTAAACCACATTTCTTTAAATATCTTTGACAATAACCTACTCCAGCAAATCTCCATGAAGATGAAATAACAATATTCAAATTATATTTCAAACAAAGATCAGATAATCTTTTTATACTCGGTATATCCGCAAATTGACTATCATCTTCTTTAATTGACTTTAGTTTGAATCGTGGATCATTTTCTTTATACCAAATATTTATAACACCATCAAAATCCAAGAATAAATAATACTTCTTTTTACCTTTTCGTATATTCTTATCAGCGATTGCTTCTAAGTCTAACAATCGCTGATTCCACTGCTCATCATTAAATGTATCCATGAATCTATTTTACCTTTTTATAAAAAAATTAATAGTATTATTTTCAAATTAGTAAACAATGCTTACTAAATTATATTGTTAATTCTCCTCTAAGATTTTTTTCCATTTCTTGTTTGATTGTTTCTGAATCATATCCTTTCGAAAATAAATAATATAATTTTGCGACAGATGATTCTGTTGTCATATCATAACCACTCACTGCACCTGCTTGTTTCAAACCATTACTGGCTTCATAAGCACCTAGAATTACTGATCCATGTGTACATTGAGATGTTACAGTTACAATTGTGCCATTTGAAAAAGCTTTTTGAATCAAAGGTAATAGCTTTTTTCCATCACCAGGAATATTACCTGCACCAAATGTTTCAAGCACAATTCCTTTCAATTCATGTGTCATAATAGATTCAAATAGTTCAAACTGAATACCAGGGAACACTTTTAATACGCCGATAGGAACATCCTTCAATAACTGTAAATGAAAAGGTTTAGAATTCGAAGGCATTAAATAATTCTCATGTAAATTTATATCAATACCCACTTCTGCTAAGCAAGGATAATTTGGAGAAATAAACGCAATCAAATCATTCGCAGAATATTTAATTGCACGATTTCCCCTTAATAATTTCCCTCCAAAATATAAACACACTTCATGAATTCTAATATCCGAAGCAATCAATAAAGCAGTGATTAAATTATCTCTTGCGTCATTTCTAATTTCACACAAAGGAATTTGTGAACCTGTAAAAACAATTGGTTTATTATTATTTTCTAACATAAATGACAAAGCCGAAGTAGTATATGCCATTGTATCTGTTCCATGTAAAATAACAAATCCGTCATATTGATCATAATGTTCAGAAACAACTGTTGCGATTGCATTCCATTCATCTACTGAAATATTAGAAGAATCTAATACCGGATTCAAACAATAAATATCCCATTTTGGCATCATATTAGAATGTAATTCTTCAATTGTTTCTAGTTTCTTAATAAAAGACTTAATTTCTGGAACATATCCATGATCACTATTACTCATACCAATTGTTCCACCTGTATAAATCATTAAAACTTTTCTTTGATTCATAAGTCCCTCATTCTTTTGAATATTTAATCGCATTCACTATAGCTTTAGTCATTACTTCAGCCGCTAATGTTCCTACTACATTAATATCCGCTTCTACTTCGCCAATACTAGCTGCATAGATTGTATCGCCATCTGCCATTGTACCAACTGGATCAATGCATCTAGCATATGCATTACGAGTCATTGAAGCTATTTTACTCATTTCCGATTTAGAAAATGCTCCATTTGTTATTACAGCACCAATCGTTGTATTTCCTGTAAACATATCTGTTCGTTTTGATAATTGATATAGTTCTTGTTTCGAATTCATCAAAGAACCATCATCATCTAATAGCCCAGCAATTTGCGTATGTGTTTCTGAGTCAAAAACATCACCTAATGCATTTACAACAACAATTGCCGCAACTTTTAATTGTCCTAGCTCTACCGCATACATTCCAAGTCCTGACTTTGATGCATGTTCCATTCCTTTTATTTTACCTACAGTAGCACCAATTCCTGCACCAATATTCCCTTGCAGAGGTTCATTCTTTTCAGCATCTACACACGCCGCATATCCCATTTTTTTATCTGGTCTAACACGAGCATCTCCTAAGCCTAAATCATAAATACAAGATCCACAAACAAGCGGAACTTTAGCGTATCCTGTATCATATCCAATATCATGTTCTTCTAAATACTGCATGATTCCTTCTGCAGCTTCTAAGCCAAACGCTGAACCACCAGATAACATAATTGCGTTGATTGGATTATCTGCAGTTGTAGGATCTGTCAGATGTGTTTCTCTAGCAGCTGGTCCGCCACCACTAATATCAATACCAACTTTTGCACCTTGATCAAACAGAATAACAGTTGTCCCTGTTTTTGCTTGTTCATTTTGTGCATTACCAACACGAAATCCTTTAAAATCATTTATTTGTATTTCATTAAATTGTTTCATAAAATACCTCATCATTTTCTTTCTTCAAAAGCTCTTCTATTTTATAATGATTGTAGGAGAAACAACAATGAATAAAAAGAAGAAAATCATATCTATCATATCTATAATAGTATTTCTTTTTGTTTGCTTTTTTTCTTATCAACAATATATACAAAAAACATTTTATGACATTGGTAGTGAAACAATGCTATCAACATACGAACAAATTGATAATAGTTTTAGTTTATTTACGCAACGAAATTGGAATCTTTTATCCGCTTGGGATACTTATATGGCATCAATTGATAAATCAGATGAAGCAATTTCATCTTGGAAAACTTTAGCGTATGAAAAAGATTCTTGGAATGTCAGCGATTTCTATTTATTTAATGAAGATTGTTATTTTATTACTGCTTCTAATCGAGATGGACAAGCCGATAGTATTCAAGGAACATTTAAAGAAATGTACGAAAAACAAGATCCAATAATATCTTCCTACATTGCTTCAGATAATCAAAGGAAAATCGTATTTGCTTTACCAATGAGTCATCCAGTCAAATATAAAGGTATAACCTATACTGGTATCGCTGTTAGTTATGATATTTCAACAATTCATACAAGTATTAATGCATCCAACAAATCAAGAAATAGTGATAGCTTTATCATTCATGAAGATGGAACAATTATTACAACATTAGAAGAGAAAACAATTATCAAAGAAGTGATTTACAATTTTTTTGATTTTGCGAATCAAAACTTTAAATATGATTGTAAAAATGATATAGAAAATATAATCACCTCAAATGAGGAAGGTAGTTTAAAAGTTACATATAATGGAAATCATTATTATTTGATTTATTTAAATAGTGACATTGAGAATTGTAAAACTATTGCGTTAGTTGAAATCAAAAGTTTAAATGCGACATTACAGAATATTAGTACTGTATCTCAAATCATTATTGCACTTGTTTGTATTTCAGTATTTTCTTTTATTATTTATCTTCTTTATTCTATCGCTCATGAAAAGCTATCCAAAAATCAAAATGTATTAGAAAAAACAATATCAGAAAAAAATCAATTATTTTCTGAAAAAGTATTATCTAATCAAATGATTAAAGGATTGATTACTGTAATTGATCGATTCGCAGTTGTTGATTTAAAAGAACAAACTTATGAATATCATGGACATGATGGAGATAAAGCTTATCCAAAAACAGGAAATTATAATGATTTACTAAAAGTAATTTCAAAAAAATATGTTGTATTAAATGACGCCCAGCACTTAAAACTAATTGATTTGCTTTCAGAAGAAAAATTAAAAGAATATTTTTTATTACATAAAGAGAATTTCATCATTGAATATTGCGAAAGAAATGAAAATATATTCAAAGTCATGAATGTCATTCCAATTCAATATGAAAATGATGTAGTTACTAAAGTTATGTTAATCACACAAGATATCGGTATAAAACACGAACTAGAAAATCTTGCAAACACGGACGGTTTAACAGGCTTATTTAATGAAAGATACTTCACATCAATCTTACACACAAAGTCTTCACAACCACTCCCATATACTTTATTTTATTTGGATTTAGATCATTTCAAAGAAGTAAATGATACATATGGCCATAATTTTGGAGATAAATTATTAAAAGAAGTCGCAAAAAGATTACAGAAATGTACACGTGCTGAAGATTACGTATTTAGAATTGGTGGAGATGAATTTTCAATCATATTTTCAAATCAAAGTAGCACAACATTCGCAGATAAAATGGTTGAAAGAATATCTAAAACAATTAATGAACCATACATCTTTGATAATATCACGTTAACAGTAGGAACAAGTTGTGGTTATGCAATATATCCAAATGACACAAATGATGAAAAAAAATTACGTATTTTAGCTGATAGTCGAATGTACGAAACAAAGCAAAAGCATCATCAAAACAGTGACCATTAGAGTCACTGTTTTTCATATTTCTAAATCACTTAAAGATATCAATGATCCACAAAAGTAATCATTACCGA
>CAVFDO010000119.1:0-5447 GCA_963621095.1 bacterium | reverse complement strand
AATCCATACAACAATAATTTCCAAAAGAAAAGTCTGAGATTTAGCTTAAACAAGCTAAATTCCAGACTTTTTGTTTTTTACAACTGTTAAAGATGGGATTTAAAGGACTTTTGCACACAATTCTAATCATTTTCATGTCTTTCGTGATATGAATATTCACATCCGCAATAGTCTTGTCTATATAAACAATATTCATTACAGATTGCTTCTGATTTCAATGCACCATTTGCTTTCTTGAAATCTGAAACAAAATATTTCGTATTGGAGTATTGTTTCGATAAATTAAGTCCTATTTCATTGATCTTTTGAGAATCTTTTTGTCTAGAAAAAGTCATGACGGTTGTGAAGTAATCGAAGTGATGTTCATCAGCGTAGCGAAATGCTGCGTTCATTCTTTCTGCGTAACAAACAAAACAGCTTTTCCATCCTTCAGGATCATCTCCACGATTTTTCAGAATCGTAGATGCATAGAGATCATAGTTATATGGTTCTTCTATAACAGGAATAGAATCATTCCATTTTTCTTTGATATATCTTTTTAATTCTGATAAGCGATGATTATATTCTTCTTTTGGCCAAATATTAGAATTGTTATACATAATCTGTACTTCAAATCCATTTTCTTTTAAGAAATCTATTGGCCAACACGCACATACGATACAACAAGCATGTAATAAAATTGTTGGCTTTTTTTCTGGATTTGATTGATAGAAATCTTTGATTTCTTTTAATGATTCTTTATAGAAATTTCTTTTATTCGAAGATTTTCTAGAAAGAACATAATCAATGTATTCTTGTTTCTCTAACTCATTCATTTGTTAATAACATACAATCGCCAAAAGAGAAGAAACGATATTTTTCTTGAACTGCTGCTTGATAGGCATTCATCACATTTTCATAACCAGCTAAAGCACAAATCATCATAATCAAAGTGCTCTTTGGTAAATGGAAATTTGTTAACATTCCATCAATCGTATGGTATTGATAGCCAGGATAAATAAATAGTTTTGTTTCTAAAGAACATTCTTCAAATTTACCATATGTATTCCATACTGATTCTAATGTTCTAACTGATGTTGTACCAATCGCAAAGATTCTACGTCCATCTTTCTTTGCTTGATTTAATGTATCTGCAGCTTCTTTACTCATCATACATACTTCTGCGTGCATATCATGATCTTTAACGTGTTCTGTATCCATTGGTCTAAAAGTGCCTAGACCTACATGTAACGTAACATCTACGATTGTTACACCTTTATTGCGTAAAGTTTCAAAGATTTCTTTTGTGAAATGCAAACCAGCAGTAGGTGCAGCTGCACTTCCTTCTACTTTTGAATAAACGGTTTGGTAACGCTCTGGATCGTTGAGTTTCTCGTGGATGTAAGGTGGTAGTGGAACTTCACCTAGTTGATCTAAGATTTCATTGAAGATTCCATCGTATATCATCTTAAATTTTCTAAGACCTTTATCGCCAATCTCAACGCATCTTGCACGTAATCTTCCATCGTGGAATGATACAACAGTATCTAGTTTTACAACTTTTGCGTTACCAACTAAACATTCCCAAATATCATCTTCCATTTGTCTAAGGAGTAATAGTTCTACATGTGCACCTGTTTCTTCTTTTGTACCAAATAATCTTGCGGGAATAACACGAGTATTATTTCTAACAATGACATCACCTTCATGGAAATAATCAACGATATCATAGAAGTGTTTATGTTCATATTGTCCAGTAGGAATATGTAGAACCATCATTCTGCTTGTTTTTCTATCGGATAATGGTGTTTGCGCAATTAATTCTTCTGGTAATTCATAATCAAAATCTGTTGTTTTAATATCATTTAAGTCCATTTTAAAAACCTCTTTCATCAAATTTCATAGAAGCTAATGTTTCTTCTTTAAATGCGTTGAAACGATCTTCTTTGATTGCTGTACGTGCATCTTCCATTAGCTTGATCAAGAAACGAATATTATGAATAGAAAATAATCTTGTTCCAAAACCTTCGTTTGCGCGACACAAATGATTTAAATAAGCTCGTGTGTAGTTTCTACATGTATAACAATCACAATTAGGATCTAATGGCGTGAAGTCTTCTTTGTATTGTGCTTTACGAATATTGATTCTTCCTTGTGAAGTCATCAATGTTCCATGACGTGCAATTCGTGTAGGTAATACACAATCACACATATCAATATTCATACTTACCGCATCTAATAAGTCATTGACTGCACCAACACCCATTAAATATCTTGGCTTATCAAATGGGAGCTTTTCTTGTGACATCTGAACCATCTTTCGAAATGTTTCTTTATCTTCACCAACAGAAGTCCCACCAATCGCATAACCAGGGAAATCCATCTCAACAAGTTTTTCCGCACAATAGTGACGTAGGTCTTCATATTCACCACCTTGTACGATACCAAAGATACCTTGTTCATCAGGTCTAAGATTTGCGTCTTTACCACGCTGGGCCCAACGTAATGTTCTTTCCATACTCTTTTTTGCGTAATCATATGTTGCAGGAAATGGAATGCATTCATCAAAGCTCATCATGATATCTGCGCCAATCTTGTTTTGAATTTGGATACTTTTTTCAGGGGATAAGAACATTTTATCTCCATTTAAAATATTTCTAAATTCAACACCTTCTTCAGTGATTTTACGTGTTTTCGCTAAAGAAAAAACTTGGAATCCACCAGAGTCAGTTAACATTGGACCGGGATAGCGCATGAAATTTTGAACGCCGCCAGCTTTTGCGACGATATCTTCTCCAGGTCTTAACCAAAGATGATACGTATTGGCTAGTACGACGCCACTTCCCATTTCAATAAGTTCTTCTGGAGAAATGAATTTAACAGTAGCTTGGGTACCAACTGGCATAAACATTGGCGTTTCTACATCTCCATGTGGTGTATGTAGGATACCTGTTCTCGCACCTGAATTTTTATCAATATGTGTTATTTCAAATGTAATTGGATTCATATTTTTTACCTCAAATATAGCCTAATAAGTATAACAAATTCTAATAAGAATCATAGTCAAACAAATGTTATAATACTATTTGTATGAAATCACAAGTTATAAAAAGTCGTAATTTACCAAAAGATTATAAGACTTATGAAAAAATGATAAATGTAAAACCAATCGGATTATTGATTGTCACATTGATTAGTGGGGTTTTAATTACATTTTTAAAACCTTATCTAGCGATGAGCGGAATATCAATGATTGTATTGTCTTTGTTTTGTTTGGTTGTTATGCCAGATAAAGAATTATGCCGCTTTACAAAAGATTATCTTGTTTTATTTAATCGGCATCAGAAAGATGAATGTACTTTAGTATATTGGGATGAAGTAGTTAGTTGGCATTATGAATGGTATAAGACATATGACAAAATGGTCGTGGAATTGATTGATGGCAGTTGTGAAATACAAGAAATGTATTCGATTTACGCAATCAAAAAAGAAATGGAACTACATGCGCCAAATAAGATGAAAAAAAATATACGATATGGAAAGGATAGTTAAATATGGAATATACAGATAAAGAAGCAGTGGAAATTGTAAAACAACAAATGATTGCGGAAAAAGATGTAGATGCGATGAGTGAAATCTTTGATATGTTTGGTGACTCAACGAGATTAAAAATCATGAATGCATTATTCGCACATGAATTATGTGTATCTGATATTGCGGCTTTGTTAGAAATGAGTACTTCCGCAATCTCACATCAATTATCAAATCTAAAAAAGACTAAACTTGTTACGACAAGAAAGATTGGAAAGATGGTTTATTATTCTATGGCTGATGAACATATTGAAAATATTTATCGTATGGCTTTAGAACATATCCATGAAAAATGAGGAAACGTTAATGACTTTAAAATGTAGAGAATGTAGAGAATGTAATGGAATTGCTTGTAGAGGGGAAATTCCAGGACTTGGTGGAAAAGATACTGGTAGATCTTTCATACGTAATGTAGAAAAGATGAAAGATATCAAAATTAATATGGATGTATTAGTAGATGATGCACCAATCACAACAGAAACTGAAATTCTTTCTACGAAGATGCGTGCACCTATTTTTATGGCACCAATTGCGGGAATTGGAGGCAATTATGGTGCAGATATGAGCGAATATGATTATAACTGTAATGCCTTAGAAGCATGTGAGAATTGCGGAATTGTTGGATTTACAGGCGATGGAATTGATGTAGAGAATCTATTTGTAAAGCCAGCACAAGCAGTAAATGATCATCATGGAAAAGGAATCGTCACAATTAAACCTTGGGTCAAAGAAGGTATCGATGAAAGAATTAACGCAATTAAAGATATGCAATTCATGGCAGTGGCAATGGATGTAGATGCGGCAGGTTTGCCATTACTCAGAAAAGGGAAAACACCTGTTGAAAATAAGAATGTTGAAAAATTAAGATATGTCAAACAATGCGTAAACAAACCGTTTATTGTCAAAGGTGTTATGACAGTACACGCAGCTCAAGTTGCCTTAGAAGCAGGTGCAGATGCAATTGTTGTCAGCAATCATGGTGGAAGAGTATTAGATGATTCTTTGGCTACAGTTGAAGTATTAGAAGATATCGTTAATGCCGTAGGAAAAGAGATGACAGTCTTAGTAGATGGTGGTATTCGTAGTGGAATGGATGTCTTTAAATGTTTAGCTCTTGGTGCGGATGGTGTACTTGTTGGTAGACCGTTTGCCCTGAGTTGTGTAAAAGGTGGAAGTGAAGAACTAGAGAAGACAATTCGTTTATATCAAGATCAGCTTCTATCAACAATGCGTATGACAGGTTGTCATACATTACAAGATATTGATCGTTCTAAAATAACAGTGAAATAATTTTCATTATTTTCACAAATATCAGTAAGAGGTTACATTGCCTTATTTAATGTCATTTACTTTTCTTTATATCTCAGTTAAAATGATTTTTGGAGTGTGAGTTAAATGGAAAATTATGAAAACAATGCTTTCTTTTGGCAGAAAGTTGATTCTTTATATTTATCTGGTACTAGAAAAATAATCAAGAAAAAAGGGGAAATACACGATACGTTTAAAAATCTTGTATATCCACTCGATTATGCACGCATTGAAGATATGAAAAGTGTATCCGGTCATGGCGTTGCAGTTTATCTAGGCAGTGAAAATCGCAATAAAGTTTCTGCTTTGGTGGTTGCTGCAGATATCTTAGAAAAAGAATTGGATGTAAAAGTACTTGCTGGATGCACAGAAGAAGAAATCGAAGAAGTATTAAGATACTTAAACCAAACTGAATTTCAAAAAACCGTTCTTATTAAAAGAGGTATTGAAATCCCAGATTGGTCACAAGCTGATAACTAAAAAACAAGAGAACCTGTTATGCAGATTCTCTTTCATTTTCCACAGAAGTCTAATGAAAAATCAGATTCTTGGTATTCTAATAATAAACG
>CAVFDO010000118.1:0-5450 GCA_963621095.1 bacterium | reverse complement strand
TTTTTTCATACTATATAACTCTCTCCTTTATATACTATTCACAAAAATTTGAAGAATCCCTCAAAATTATTTTAACAACTCTAAAGCACTTTTAGAATCTGTATATTGATACGCTTTAATACCAAATTGATTAGATGCATTTACATTAAGCAATGCATCATCAAAGAATACACATTCTTCTTTCTTTAATTGATATTCATCTAATAAATATTGAAAGATTTCTTCATCTGGTTTTGCTATATGAATTCTTCCACTAATGACTAAACCATCAAATTGTTGAAATACATCTGCGTATCGTTTTTCTGTATACGCAAAAGCTTCTTTTGGATAGTTAGACAAAACATAACAATGATATCCTTGTCTCTTTACTTCTTGAAAGAATTGATATCCTTCTTCTAATAAAGAAAACATATCTTCCCACCCTTCATGGAAAAAAGCTATGATTTCTTCTTTTAACTCAGGATATCTTTCGAGATAGATTGGAAGTGTTTGAGAGATTCCAGTATAAATACCTTGATCCATTGCACTCCATAATCCATCACAAAAGATAGCTTGATACAATTGTTCTGTTTTTTCTTTTGATAAATGAAGTTTTGATATTTCTTCTTTTGGCTGAAAACGAATGAGGATTCCACCTAGATCAAATATAACGCTTTTTATCATATTACTGCTTATAGTAATTTATTAAACAACCATCTTTTAAGATTTGAATTTCATCTGATGTTAAAGCGTTACATGTCACTTCTATTTCATGTACATCATTGGCATCTACAACATAAGCTTTCATATTACTTTCAGTATCTAATGATCGTTTTACATCTTTTACAAGTACCCAATTGCCTTTTTGTAGTAAAGAGTCATCATGAGTAATAAATGGTAATATACCCCAGTTAATACAATTAGAACGATAACGTTTTGTTGCGTATTCATGTGCGAAGTTAGCACCTGCACCTAGTACTCTTTGACAACTTGCAGCTTGTTCTCTTGCGGAACCATCACCAGGTTTATATGCATAGATAGAAGATACAATATTTGTATTTTCAGGATCAACTTTGATTCCCTTATCTTTTAATTTTGTATATACATCTTGTACTTCTTGATCTGTTACTTTTAATGATTGAACGTGTTTTGCCTCAGAAACATAATTAGGATCTCTTCTTGATAATGTAAATTCAGCTAAACGCAATGGATTCGAGCGATAAGATGAAGTTTCCCCAGATGGAATCAATTCATCTGTTGTTGTGACTGGATCATCAATATGAGATACGATTTTAATTAAAATATCATCACTCAGTGCTGGCTGGTCTGGCCAATCTTTGATGTTCGGTCCAAAATGTAAAGGATAATCAGCCTCTTCTTTTTGATAGCCGTTATATACTCTTTTTTCATACAAAGATACATCAAATGGACATACATATTCTTCTTCTACTTCCGTACAAACATCACTTGCGGCAGTTAAGATTCCTTTATTAGCTGCAGTTGCCGCAATGCTTCTAGCGTCCATCAAACAAACTGAAGCAATTTGTCCTTCATTTGGTTTACTACCTTCGCGATTTGGAAAGTTACGAGTTGTATGACGAATAGATAGTTCATCATTTGCGGGAGTATCTCCAGCTCCAAAACAAGGCCCACAAAAAGCCTCTCTAAAGATTGCACCAGTAGAGATCAATGAAGAAACTGTCCCATTTTCAACAAGTGCTTTATATGCAGGCATAGAATCTGGATAAACAGATAATCTAAACGATTCATTTCCACAATCACTACCATTAAGAATGGAAGCAGCAGCCATGATATTTGCATATGTACCACCAGAGCATCCCGCAATAATACCTTGATTTACAATCACTTTTCCTTTTTCATTAATCTTAGAAACAAGATTCATTTGACTCTTTCCAGCCAATTGTTCATTTGCGTTATCTTGTGTTTCTTGTAAATATTTTTGGGGATCGTTTTGTAATTCATGGATTGAAATCGCTAAAGAAGGATGCATTGGTAAGGCAATCATACATTCGATTTCAGATAGATCTAAATCAATATAACGATCATAATATGCACCATCTTCAACTTTTAATTGTTTATAATCTTGTTTACGATGATGGACTTCATAATATTGTTCTGTTTTTTCATCTGTTTCCCAAATACTACTTAAACAAGTTGTTTCTGTCGTCATAACATCAATCGCATTACGATATTCTTGTGATAAATCATGAATACCTTCACCAACAAATTCCATGATACGATTTTTCACAAATCCATTTTGATATGTCGCTGCACAAAGTACTAAGGCAACATCGTGTGGACCAACACCCGGTTTTACAGTTCCATGAACATAAACTAGTACAACTTCAGGGCGCACAATATCATATGTCTTTTCTAGAAGCTGCTTGGCAAGTTCTCCTCCACCTTCTCCTATTCCCATTGTACCTAATGCACCATATCGTGTATGAGAATCAGACCCCAAGATCATTCTTCCACACCCCGTCATCATTTCACGATTATAAGAGTGAATAACAGCCATATTTGGTGGTACATAGATACCACCATATTTATGTGCTGCACTCAAGGCAAATTGATGGTCATCTTCATTGATTGTTCCACCAACTGCGCATAATGTATTATGACAATTTGTTAAGACGTAAGGTACCGGAAACTTCTTCAATCCTGAAGCACGTGCCGTTTGAATAATTCCTACATAAGTAATGTCATGCGAAGTTAAAGAATCAAATCGAATATGTAAAATGTCAGAATCTGTATGATTATCATGTGCATCCAAAATTTGGTAAGCTAATGTTTTTTTCTTACCTTCTTCTACATTTCCATCATTCGTTATTTTTCCATTTTGATAAAAAACACCATTCTCATATAATTTCATAATAAAATCCTCTGAATCAATGCATCTGTATATTCTTTACAACCAGTATTTCCACCAATATCTTGTGTTGTATGCACACCTTCTTTTACAACTTCATAGATTGCATTTTCTAACTTTCGAGCCTTTTCTTCCATACCATTTTCTTTCAACAACATCGCAAAAGATAAAAGAATTGAAGTTGGATTTGCCTTATTCATACCTGCAATATCTGGTGCTGATCCATGCACCGCTTCATAAATCGTAACATCTTCTCCAATATTCGCACTTGGTGCAAAGCCTAAACCACCTACTAATCCAGCACACAAATCAGAAATAATATCTCCATATAGATTTGGTGCTACAAGTAAATCAAACTTCGTTGGATCTGTTACTAGTTTCATACATAAGGCATCAATAATGACTGCATCACTTTCAATTTCAGGAAATTCTTTTGATACTTCGTGAAACATATCTAAGAATAATCCATCCGTTAATTTCATGATATTCGCTTTATGAACACAACTCACTTTCTTTCTATGATGTTTTTTTGCGTATTCAAATGAATAACGAATAATTCTTTCACTAGCTTCTCTAGAAATTAATTTAATTCCATGTGCAGTATTTTCATCATACATATATTCAATACCTTTATATAGGTCTTCTGTATTTTCTCTTACAATCACAAGATTCACGTTCTCATATCTACATGGAACACCCTCTAATGAATGCACAGGTCTTAAATTCGCATATGTTGAAAAATGTTGTCTTAATTGAACATTGATAGAACGAAATCCTGTGCCAATTGGTGTTGCAGTTGGTCCTTTTAACGCAACCTTATATTCTTCAATTGCTTCTAATAAACCATCTTCAAACAACTTTCCACATGCATCATAATATTCAGCGCCTGCAGAATAAGTTACCCATTCAATATTTGTTTGTAATGCCTCTGACACTTTCTTAACACTTTCAGATATTTCTTTTCCAATACCATCACCTGGAATCAATACAACTTTCATAAAGCCACCTCACTTGCCTACTATTTTACACCAAACCTTGCAATCATTTTCATTATTTTCATATTTCATTATGAAAGTTTTTACAATACAATTATTACATTGAGGTGAGAGTTATGATTTATCCTGATGTACAAAATCTATCAAATGAAGATTTAAAAATATTATGTGACGCTTATCGTAAGATCAATTATATCGATCCAGAAATGAGTGAGAAACTCGGTGTTAAAAGAGGACTAAGAAATGCAGATGGTACTGGTGTCCTAGCTGGCCTTACAAATATCTGTGATGTTGTTGGATATCAAAAAGATGAACAAAACAATGTCATTCCAATTGATGGTAAATTGATTTATCGAGGAATTGATTTAGAAGATATTGTTACTGAAGCAATTCAAAAAGATCGATTTTTATTTGAAGAAGTATCTTGGTTATTGTTATTTGGTTCTTTACCAAACGAAAAGACATTAAATCTATATCACAATCTATTAGAAACGCATAGAGAATTACCAGATGGATTTGCGGAAACACAAATCATGGCAGCCCCTTCTCCAAATCTTATGAATAAGATGGCACGTAGTGTGCTCGCAATGTATTCGTATGATGAAGAAGCAGAAAATACTTCCTTGGAGAATATTATCAAACAATCCATTAATTTAATTGCAGAAATGCCAAGTATGATGGTATATGCTTATCAAACAAAAAAGCATGCATTTGATCATGAATCACTATATTTCCATTATCCTAAAAAAGGTCTATCCACTGCAGAAAATATTCTCGCTATGTATCGTTTGGATCAAAATTACACCCACGAAGAGGCCAAGCTATTAGATTTATGTATGGTTGTACACGCTGATCATGGTGGAGGTAACAACTCAGCCTTTACAACACGCGTTGTTTCTTCTACTGGAACAGATACATACTCTGCGATTGCTTCAGCGATATTGTCTTTAAAAGGCCCAAAACATGGTGGCGCAAATCTTAAGGTCATGAAGCAATTAGATGAAATATTAGAAAATGTAGACGATATCAATGATGACAATCAAATGAAAGACTACTTAACAAAGATTCTAAACAAAGAAGCTGGTGATCATAGTGGGCTCATCTATGGTATCGGACACGCTGTCTATACAAAAAGTGATCCAAGAGCACAAATATTAAAAAAACATTCAAAGAATCTTGCTTACCAAAAAGGATTAGAAAGACAATATGAATGTTTATGTCAAATTGAAAAACTTGCACCTATTGTATTCAAAGAAGTCAAAGGAAACACAAAGAATGTATGTGCGAATGTAGACTTATTTTCAGGACTTGTTTATCGCATCCTAGGAATCTCTGAAGAATTATTCACTCCTATCTTTGCGATATCAAGAGTTCCTGGATGGTGTGCGCATCGTATGGAAGAAGTTGAATTCGCAAATAGGATCATTCGTCCAGCATACAAATATGTTGGTGATCAAGCAGAATACATCACTCTCCAAAATAGAAAATAACCTTTAAAAATAGGATATTCAAAGCGAATATCCTATTTTAATATTATTCAATTGTTAAGAAAGATGTAAAACCTGTAATTTCTAATACTTCTTTAA
>CAVFDO010000117.1:0-5521 GCA_963621095.1 bacterium | reverse complement strand
TCCCCTTACCTCAAAAATTAAAATCCGCTCTATTATATAACAAAACGAAAAAGATTGACGTACGTTTTCAATTTTACTATAATACTTGAGCGTGATGCACCAGTGGTGGAATGGCAGACACGTACGCTTGAGGGGCGTATGGAGAGATCCGTGCAAGTTCAAGTCTTGTCTGGTGCACGAAATGTTCAGGGAAACCTGAATTTTTTTATAGCTTTTCGATAAAGCGCTTACATTTTCTGTACTCATCACTTATAATAGATTCTCGTTAGGAGAATTTTTATGCTTAAAATCGCAATATGTTGTGGTGGAGGTTTTTCCTCTAGTGCATTAGCTTTACATTTAGAACAAGAATCAAAAGAAAAAGGTTTACATGAAAGAGCACAATTTATCTTTATTCCAATTAATCATTTATTAGATCGTATGAATGAAGTAGATGTAGCTATGGTATGTCCACACATGGAATTCCAAGTAAGACGTGACGCCAATAAATATACAATTCCTGTAACAATCATTCCACCTAGACTTTATGGTTTGATGCCTGCATTATCTTTTATTGAAGATGCTGAAGACATCAATGAACTATGGAAGAATGGTACACCTAATATGGTGACATTCCCAGATGAGCCTAGACCACTAGCAGTCAAAAGAACAATTTCTCATCGCAGAATGTTAAATGGTGAAAAAACAGACTTTTCAAAGATTTCTACACATTAGAAATCTTTTTATTTACCATTGACTCTACATCTATTGTAGGGTTTATAGTTAATATATGAAAAATAAAAACTTATTTAAAATTGGTGAAATCGCTGAAATCTATCAAATCAGTGTACAAACAATACGTCATTATGAAGATTTAGGATTACTTCATCCTTCTTATGTCGATCCCGAAACGCATTATCGTTATTATGGTATCGAACAAACAGAAGTTTTAAATATGATTTGTTATTTACGTGCATTAGATACCCCTCTTTCAACAATTCTCTCATTTCTAGAAAATCGTAATATTGAGAAAATGGAACAGATGTTAATCAATCAACAAAATGAAATTCAACAAAAAATAACTTTACTACAAAACATGCAGAATATGGTTGAAAGAAGATTACAAATATTAGATTCCGCTAAAACAAATACTTTAGATCAAATACAAATAATTCAATCACAAAAATTAAATTACATCTATTTAAAAAATCATCTACAGCCTAAAAGTTATCTAGATTTAGAAACTAGTATTTTACAGTTAAAAAAAGAACAAAAACAATCCGTAGTATTTTTAGGGAATGTTGGAGTTGGTTTAAGTGAAGAACATTTTTCAAATCAACAATATGAATTTTATGATTATGTTTTTATTCTATTAAATTCTGAAGATCATTCATTTCAACATGCAGAAACAATTCCTCCTTCTACCACTTTATCTATCCAATTTCATGGAAATCATACAAACGCACTTACTTCTTATCAAAAGCTTTATTCTTATATGCAAAAGCATCAATGGGTACCAAATGGATTTGCTAGAGAAATCACATTAATTGATGAAGGATTAACTTCTGATACATCTCAATATGTAACAGAAATACAAATACCAGTAAAGAAAGGAACATTATGACAAAAGATTTAACACAAGGAAATCTCATTAAAAATATATTTATTTTTGCGTTACCATTCTTATTTTCTTATTTCTTACAGACATTATATGGAATGGCTGATTTATTCATTGTTGGACAATACAATGAAGCTTCTTCTATTTCTGGTGTTTCTATTGGTTCACAAATTATGCATATGTTAACGGTTATGTTGGTTGGAATATGCATGGGAACAATTGTTATGATTGGTAGAAATGTAGGTTCTCATAATGAAAAAGGAATCTCTAAAACAATTGGAAATAGTATTACTTTATTTGCGATTCTTTCTATTATTTTAGTATTTCTTTTATTAATACTTTTAAACCCAATTGTTAGTTTAATGCAAACACCATTAGAAGCAATGGATGAAACAAAAAAATACTTACTAATATGTTTTATTGGAATTCCATTTATTGTTGCTTATAACGTTATATCTTCTATCTTTCGAGGACTAGGAGATTCAAAAACACCAATGTACTTTATTATCATCGCATGTATCTCTAATATTGCATTAGATTATTTATTCATTGGATATTTTGATTTAAAAGCTAGTGGAGCTGCTTATGGTACGGTTATCGCACAAGCAATTTCTGTTGTATGTTCTTTGATTTCCATTCGCAAAAGAAAACTCATTCAAATCAAAAAAGAAGATTTAAAACTGGAAAAAGAATATTTCCAGCCAATATTAAAAAATGGAATTCCTGTTTCTTTACAGGATGGTCTTATTCAAATATCTTTTTTGATTATTACAATGATTGCCAATCGAAGAGGCGTTGAAGTATCTGCAGCAGTAGGTATCGTTGAAAAAATCATTTCCTTTTTATTCTTAGTCCCTTCTTCTATGTTATCGACTGTTTCTACGATTGCTTCTCAAGCTATTGGTGCAAACAAAAAAGAATTGGCTCGTAAAGTTACATTTATATGTATTGGAGTTGCCTTTGCATTTGGAATCATCGTTGGCATTTTATTTCAATTCATCGCAGAGAACGTAATCAACCTTTTCACAACAGAAGCAAACGTCATAACTTTAGGTGCTTCTTATATCCATTCTTATGTATTTGATTGTGCGATTGCAGGTATTCACTTCTGTTTTTCAGGTTTCTATGTTGCTTCTGGATATTCAAAAATCTCATTCATTCAAAATATTCTATCTATCATTCTAGTCAGAGTACCAGGTGCCTATCTTGCCTCAATCTATTTTCCAAATATTTTATTTCCAATGGGACTAGCTGCACCATTAGGGGGTGTTCTACAAGTACTGATTTGTGTTATCTTCTTCATATATTTAAGGAAACAAGCTAAAATATAAACATGACAAATAAAACAAATTTAGAAATCGAACGTAAATGGATGGTAAAAGGATGGCCTTCCATTGATCTTCCATTATTATTTACTGAAGAAATGCGACAAGGTTACATTTCAACACATCCTACTGTTCGTATCAGAGAAGAAAATACAATTTTCTCTAATACAAAAGATAAACCATTAAAAGATAGCTTTGTGCTTTGTTTCAAATCTAGCGGAACACTCACAAGAAAAGAAATTGAAATGGAAATTGAACAAGATAAATTCAAAGACTTAGAAGATCTCATTCATTTACCATTAATCAATAAAGTCAGAAATACATATTTACTAGAAGACGGAAATCATTTAGAAGTTAATCATGTTGATGAAGGCTTGCCATCAGAATTCTGGTACGCTGAAATTGAATTTCCAAGTGAAGAAGTTGCATTATCTTTCAACCCTGAAAATGTACAATTAGAAGACTACTTAGTAGATGATGTCACAAATCAACCAAGTCAATCTATGGCTGCTTATTGGGAACAAACAAGAAAATCTTAACAAAAGAAAAGTGGTAATTTTATCAACTACCACTTTTCTTTTATTTTAGATTTCTTTCTTCCATAATCCATGAAGATTACAGTATTCATATGCGGATACTACTTGTTCATCTTCACTCAAATAGAAAGTTGATTTTGGTTGATCTGTTGGTTTTAAATCATGTTTGATAAAACCTTTATTTGTTTCCAGAACAATCAATTGAATATAATGGGCTTCACTCATTGGATGTTCTACAGAACCAACTATAACATGAACTACATTTCCTTCTACTTCTACAACAGGAACATGTTTTTCTGTTGCGCCATCAGTTGTATTAGGAACCAATTCTTTCATTGTTTCACCACAACATTTTGGAGTACATCCACTCTTTTCATTCATGAATGTAATGAAATTACCACAACCTTCACAGCGATAAAATTTCATAAGATTACCTATTAATAGTTTTCGTCATGTACTTCAAAATAGCTTTGTGGATGCTTGCACACTGGACATACATCTGGAGCTTTTGTACCAATTACGATATGGCCACAATTTCTGCATTCCCAAACTGTAACACCACTCTTTTCAAACACTTTCTTTTCTTCTACATTTTGAAGAAGTTTTCTATATCTTTCTTCATGATGCTTTTCAATAGCACCTACGCCTCTGAATTGTTCAGCTAGATCATGGAAACCTTCTTCATCAGCTTCTTGTGCCATTCTTTCATACATATCAGTCCACTCAAAGTTTTCGCCTTCTGCCGCAGCCTTTAAGTTTTCTTCAGTTGTACCTACACCACCTAAAGCCTTGAACCATAGTTTTGCATGTTCTTTTTCATTTTCAGCTGTCTTTAAGAACAAAGCGGCAATTTGTTCATATCCAGCCTTTTTAGCAACACTTGCGAAATAAGTATATTTATTTCTAGCTTGTGATTCTCCAGCAAAAGCTTCCCAGAGATTCTTTTCAGTTTTTGTACCTGCGTACTTATTTGTCATAGTTTTGTCCTCCTCTTGACTACTATTAATACTATATTAGCATTTTTGTTCTAATAATAGTAGATTTTTCCATATTTTTTTGTATAATTTTGTCATGAGCAACAAAAACGCAAGTCCAACTACAAATGTACATTACAAAGATGATACTTTCAAACTATTTATCCAAGAAGAAGAAATGTATCCTGATTCTAATTACCATTCTGTACAACACATTCATCCAGAACTAGAAATTATGTTGATTACAGAAGGATATCTTTACTATCACATTAATGGAAAAGATATCAAAGTAAGTAAGAATCAAGTCATTTATGTGAATTCTAATCAAATGCATGCTTCACATCTAAAAGAATCTTCATATTGTAAATTCATTGTACTTTTAATACATCCAACTCTTTTTTCATCGAATGCATATATTTATACGAAATACGCTAGACCAATTATTGAAAACCAAAACTTAGATTATTTCTTATTTTCTGCTTCAAATGAACTACAAAACATTTTCTGTACAATGTTAAAAAATCAATCTAATAAATCAAAAGGCTATCAATTATCTTTAATTGGAGATGCCTATCACATCTTACAACAAATCTACATTCATTCAGATATTGATTCCTTTGATTCATCCAATCAAAAATCAGAAGATATTACATCATTAAACCAAATGACTACTTTTATCTATCATTCTTACGCAGATAAAATATCTCTCAATGATATCGCACAAATAGGAAATGTTTCCATTTCCAAATGTTCAAGAATATTTAAACATTACATGCATCATTCCCCTATTGATTTCTTAAACCTACATCGTTTAGAAGTCGCTTCAAATCTACTACGAAATACAAATAAAAGTATCTTAGATATTTCATTATCCTGTGGATTTGATCAACAATCTTATTTTAATCGCATGTTCAAGAAAGAATATGGATGCACACCGCTCAAATATAGAAAAAGTCCTGTTGATCAATTTGTACATTAACAAATTTTCCGTTATAATAGTTGCACGCCGACTTAGCTTAGTTGGTAGAGCAATGCACTCGTAACGCATAGGTCGTAGGTTCAAGTCCTATAGTCGGCACTGTCTGAAAT
>CAVFDO010000116.1:0-5593 GCA_963621095.1 bacterium | reverse complement strand
GCAATGATTGTTTATTGATTCAAACCAGCCTTCATGTGCAAGTGACGATTTTAAAAAAAAAAGTCACTCAATTCGAGTGACCTATCATCGCTTTTAATTAGTCAGCTACGTATGGAAGTAGAGCCATTTGACGTGCACGCTTGATAGCGACAGCCAATTTTCTCTGATACTTCGCACGAGTTCCAGTTACGCGTCTTGGTGTAATCTTACCATTAGCGCTGATGAACTTCTTAAGGAGTTCAACATCTTTATAATCAATATATTTGATGTTATTCTTTGTGAAGTAGCAGACTTTTCTGCGACCCATTCTTTGTTTTCTGAATGCCATCGTTTATTCTCCTTTTTTAGAATGGCAAGTCATCATTAGAAATATCTAATGGTGGTTGCTCGTTTGAAAACGCATCTTCAACTGTAGGTTGTGGCTGATAAGCTGGAGCCTGTGGTTGATAAGATGGTTGTTGATAGTTATTATATGAATTGTCTACTGGTTGAGAAGCACGAGCAGCAGATTGTGCTTTGCTTTCAAGAAGATTGACATTATCACATACAACTTCAGTAATATAAGCTTTTGTGCCGTCTTGACGATCATAGGAACGTGTCTGGAGTCTTCCATCAACACCTACCATCGCACCTTTTCTAGCATATTGACCTAAAAAGTCAGCGGATTGTCTCCAAGCTACACAGTTGATAAAATCAGCTGTTTGTTGGCTGTTATCTTGTGATTTAGAAACTCTTCTATCACATGCAACCGTAAAGGATGCTACAGATAAACCTGTTTGTGTTTTTCGAACTTCTACATCTTTTGTTAATCTACCAACAAGTACGACACGGTTAATCATTACTTAGCCTCCGCAACTGCTTCGTCACGTGTGATCATGAAACGTACAATGCTTTGGTTGATACCCATCAAACGATCAAGTTCCTTAACACATGCGTTGTCTGCTTCAAATGCTACGACTACATAGTAGCCCTTTGTCATATCATCGATACGGTATGCGAAATCTCTCATACCCCATTCATCTGTTTTGTTAACTTTACCACCATTTGTGTTAATGATGTTCGCAACTGTTTCAACAACAGCTGTTCTCTTCTCGTCTTCTACAGATGAGTTGATGATGTACATGACTTCATACTTTTTCATTTTGTACACCTCCTTTTGGACTTATGGCCATCTCTGGCAAGGAGCGGATTTTCCACTCGCCATAAGATATTAACAAATTTCTTCACTAAAGTAAATGATTTTTTTCAGTTTGTTACTTTACAATCGTTTGTAATCCATCGATTTCATTTTCTACAATTTCTTTGTAACAACTTAATTGTTCTTTTCTTGCTTTTTGGTAGATTTTTAGCTCTTCTGAATAATCTTCACCGTCATTATTTAACAGTGATTGTGTTGCCTTTCCTGTATTTGTGAAGACATAGCCTTTATCATTTCCCCACCATTTATTTCCATCAATAGATGCATCCGCATGCGCATCAATATTCTTTGCGGCATCATAAGAAAATAAGTAGTAATTATATTCACACAATGCGTTCAATTGATATGCAACATCTAATGCTCCTGTTCCATCTTCATTTGTTAATTCATTATTTTCTAAAGCTTCGATTACATCATCTAAAATTGTCAAATTGTTTAAATATCCTTCATGTTTCACAACTACATTACTTGAGAATTCAATTCCAACAAAATTATCTTGAACTTGTTTAAAAACATTCAATATTTTTGACGAATAATCTTTTCCTTCTTTACGAATTTCATCTCTTTCTTCATCCGATTTCGCAGAAAGAAATCTATTTGTAATTTCATCACCTTCACTTTGTAGTTGTTCTGCATACTCTTTGAATGCCTCTAATGCACTATTCCATGCATCATTATCAACCCCAGCTTCTTCACCATAACTTTCATCATAACTATTTTTTAAATCACTATATGTTCTTGTGAAATCTAATTGAATAACAGGAAGTTGATCAATAACGATTGCCAGTGCACCATATACACCAATATTACCCTTCATAGTCTTTTCATCGTATGTGGAAGTATCATCACTTTCTGTATGATAATGCAACTGTGTCCAAGAATACGTTCCATCTTCTGTTTCTGTATCAACACATGTATCTGTTGTGTTTAAGAAATATGGAACACCAGCACCTCTATAAGTTACGCCATCTTCCATCGTTGAAGTATCATACGTATCTACTAAGATGCCATTACCAAAATCCTTAACTGCTTCATCCAAAACACCACTTTCAACCATTTCTTTCAAAAAAGAAGAATATTCTGGAACACAAGTTACCGCAAATGTATCATTTCCATCATTAAATGCACAAAGTTCAAAATTAAACATCGCTAATGTTTTATCAGCCCATTCAGGATGGGTATTATAAATACATTCATACGCTCCTCTTGTCCAATCAAATTCTGTTCCACTTGCACCCCATTCTTCTGCACCATGAGCTACAACAACAATATCATTTTCAGGAACATAATCACTATCAATCATCGCTTTAGCCATAGACATAGCTGCTGAAATTGCAGAACAGTCATCCTGAAACCCTGTAAAATACATATCATAGTGACCCGCAAAAATAATCTGTTGATCATGATTTCTTCCAGGAATATATCCAACAACGTTATAACTTGTTCCACCATTCACTTTCATTTCACTATCAACTGTCAAAGTACAAGTTGTATTTCCTTTTTCAAGTTCTTCTTTTAATTGTTTATATTCGTTCATTGTAATAATGACTGTTGGCATTACATCTTCACAACAAACATCTTGTATTTGATGATTATCATCGCTATATCTACCATAACCATCTAAATCATAAGTCACTAACGCAACTGCACCATGTTGTTGTGCCTCATATATATAACCATCAATCCATGATTCATTATATTGATCCACGCCACATAGAACAATCTTTCCTTCTACATCTTTTCCTTCATAATCTGCCGCAAAACCTTCACCAACATCAACAATTTCTGCTGTGATTCCTTTTTCATCTGTTCCATTAACCATATAAGATACTGGTTCTAAGAACAAATCAGAATTCTTCAACGTTAATGAAGCACCATTAAATTGCCATTTATCCACAGTAATTGGTTCCATTTCAACATTCTGTAAACCAATATTTTCCATTTCCTCGGCAATAAATTCTGCAGCTTTATTTTCAGCATCTGATCCACTTGTTCGAAATCCCAATGCATTATCATGCATAGAAGTATCGGTAGATAACGTTTCTGTTAATTGATATGCATAATCCATATCAATTGCATCAACATATTTTTTTACATCTTCTTCATAAAATAATTGAGATGCTTGTTCTGTACTATCAGAGCATCCGACAGTTGTTGCCAATAAGGCAATACATAGACTTTGCGTAAATAACTTTTTCATTTTCCCCTCCTAAGTTTCGCAAAAAAGACAGATACTTATATACCTGCCCTAAATTCATCTATGTTCGCACTTTCTGTAACAGAAACGCCTACTTATTGACCATTTCATAAGGTATATAAGATATATCTTTATAAAACTGAGCTTTTAACTCAATCAATAAGGGTTAATACCCTTCCGTATTCCACTAAATACGGTTCCAGTCTCTTCAACTGGTTTTCGGCATTTGACCCGGCCGTCCGTGTAGCCTCAGCCTATAAAATAGGCGGTCAGATTTCTGTACATTTTGTACGACAAATATAGTATTAAATTATTTTTGAATGTGCAATAGAAATTTGTATTCTTTATATACATTTTTTATAATACAAGCATGAAATCATTCTATTCCTTACTAGATTATTTATTCATATTCATTTTCACTATTTTTATGTGGATTCATGATCCAATCCAATTTAATTTCACTGGTTTATTAAATCAATCTTCTACTAGAATATACGCAATTATCTTATGTATTTATTTCACTTTCCTATTAACGATTCATTTCTATCATTTAAAAAAGAAACAAAATATCATTATTCTGTTTCTTCTCATTTGTTTAACTACTTTCATACCATATTCTAATACTGGTAATCTAGCTTCACAACTACATCTATTATTCGCGATAACTACACTTGTATACTTAAATCTTTCTCTTTATCCATTCTATTGGCA
Source organism: bacterium (assembly GCA_963621095.1). Classification (GTDB taxonomy): domain Bacteria; phylum Bacillota_I; class Bacilli_A; order Erysipelotrichales; family Erysipelotrichaceae; genus Bulleidia. The sequence continues at coordinate 1,487 of CAVFDO010000116.1, read as the reverse complement.
TTCCAAACAAATTACTTATTTTTATATTTGTTGTTGTATTTTATCCTGTGGTTTTGTTTTAACGTATTCCGCAATCACAGGAATCTCAGAATGGATCTATGTGATAGGTTTGATTCTTTCATTACATTTCTTAGATCATTCATACAAGAAATGATATAAAGCTCCAATTAGATTTGCTTCATTATGAAATTTACATACATCAATATTCGGTAATGGATATTGAATACCTTTCACAATGTCAGGATGAATCTTTGATAGATTCTTAATAGATTCTTTTAAAGAATCCATTAATTCTTTCTGTTCAGAAATACCACCACCAATAACGATTTTTTCTAAGTCTAATAGAATATTTAAATTAAATAATTGTATTGCGAGTAAATCTGTATATTCATGTAACGCTATAATTGCATCTTTATCTCCATCATGAATCAAATGGAAAGCTTGTATTCCATCAATAGATTCCTTCATTGATTTCTTATCTTGAATCAATTTACATAAATAAGGAGTACCATGTTGTCCAATATAACTATATGGATCATTTTGCTGATGTTCATCACAACACATCGCACACATTTCACCAGCTAAAAATTGTTTTCCTCTTCTTAATTGACGATTCAATATAATAGCTGCACCAATATTTGTACCAATTACGACTACTGCACCATCATCAATATCAGATAAGTTTCCTAACCATAATTCAGCTAATGCAGCACATCTTCCATCATTTTCAATGGAAACCTTCAATTGATATTTCTTAGATAATTCTTCTACTAAAGAAGTGTTATCTAAAAATGGTAATGCACCAATGGTTTTGACATACCCTTTTTCACTATCAATAACACCTGTTGAAGATATCGCAATCCCATCTACATTTGTATATTTTCGAATGACAGAATCAATCAAATCATAAAATTCCTGTTTTATGCTATTTTTACTTGGTGTTGGAACGCTTCCTTTTTCTAAGATTTGTGCTCCATCACTCATACAGGCATACTTCAATGAAGTACCACCCCAATCAAATACAAGATACTTATTCATAAATTAAGCGGATATAATTTGACGATCGTCTTCTACTTCACTTTCCATATCCAACGCTACACCATGAACTTTATATTTCTTTAATACAAACATTGTCATTGTTCCTGTAACGCCTTCAATTGGTGCTAATTTTTGTCCAACAAAATCCGCAACTTCACGCATTGTTTTCGCATTGATATTCACAAAGAATTCATAGCCACCACTCATTAAATAAAGAGAAGAGACTTCTGGAAAACGCGCAATCTTTTCAGCTACCTTATCATATCCAAACCCTCTTTCAGAAGAAGCTTGAACACCAATGATTGCGTCTACATGTTCTTCATTTGTTTTATCCCAGTTGATAACTGTATGATAGCCACAAATCACTTTATCATTTTCTAACTTTTTGATTTCACCTTCTACGTTTTCTTCAGTATCATTTAAGATATCAGCTAAACTTGTTACTGTTG
>CAVFDO010000115.1:0-5721 GCA_963621095.1 bacterium | reverse complement strand
CATATTTCTAAATCACTTAAAGATATCAATGATCCACAAAAGTAATCATTACCGAATTTAAATTTTTTTCTATATATTCATATTGAATTTGGCTAGAAGCATATTCTGTTAAAATTCGAGAAAGCCTTTTCATTTTCAATAATGGGTTGCATTCTTCACCGCACCATTGAATAACCAAAGTACATTGACTCTCATTATCATACTTCAACTGAAAATCAATTTTAGTATCTTTATCAATCAAAGAATCAATTGTTTGCAAATAAACTTCTTCAATAACAGATTCAATGTGATTGATCATTTTTGTAGAAATCATCTTACGAAAACCAAATGCATTCACTTCACTAATTAATTCAAGATAATCAAGTTCTTTCTTAATCATATTTTTATGTAATGTATCTTGTCCAAATATAAATTGTTTTGTTTTTTCTTTTTGTGGATGTTCAAAAATGTCATCTGGAGTACCTTGTTCATAAATATTTTTTTCATCCATATAAAAGATTCTAGTAGAGATGTTTCTTGCGAATTTCATATCATGTGTGACTATCAACATCGTCATATTTTGTTGTGCAAGTTTTTTAATAACTGCGTAAACTTCTTCAACATTCAAAGGATCTAAAGCACTTGTAGGTTCATCAAAAAGAATAATTTTCGGATTCATAGCCAATGCACGTGCAATCGCAACTCTTTGTTTTTGTCCACCAGAAAGAGAATTTGGATATTTATTTTCCTTACCTGAAAGGCAAACCATTTTTAATAATTCTAATGCTTTTTCTTCCGCTTCTTTCTTTGAAAGCTTCAATACTTTCATTGGAGCATACGTAATATTTTCTAAAACTGTTAAATGAGGATATAAATTAAAGTTTTGGAATACCATTTGCATCTTTTGACGTACTTGATTCAAATTACAATCTTTTGAACAGATATTTATTTCATCAATCATAATTGATCCAGAAGTTGGTTCTTCCAAACGATTTAAACAACGCAAAAACGTTGATTTCCCAATCCCAGATGGTCCAATAATAGATACAATTTCACCCTTTTGTATCGTTGCATTAATGTCATCTAAAATAACAGAACCATGATATTCTTTTCTAAGATTTTGAATTGTAATCATGATTGAACACCACCTTTTTTATAGACCCATTTTCTTTGTATACATTTCATAATTAAAATTAATACACTCGCTAAAACTAAGTAAATAATTGCGACTACACAAAGCGGAACAATTGCTTCAAAAGTATTGCTGCGAATGATATCCCCTACTTTAGTAAGATCAGTAATAGCGATATACCCAACAATTGAAGTAGATTTTAATAAGCTAATAAAATTACTAAAATAACCATTTAAAAGATTACGTACGACTTGAGGCAATATGATCCCTTGGAATGTTTGAAATGTAGTAAGTCCTGAAGAAAGACCAGCTTCCCATTGTCCTTTCTCAATCCCTCGAATTCCTCCTTCAAATAATTGGGATAAATATCCTCCAAATATCATTCCTAATCCTAATATCGCAATATAAATACTATTCATTGAAGATTTCGCAAAAATAATGTAATAAAAGATCATCAATATAATGATCATCGGTAATCCTTGCATTAAATAAACATAAATTGAATTCAAGAAATTCAATAATTTATTGTTTGTTAAAGAAAAAGCACAAAATAACATACCAAATATATTTGCAATCACAAAAGCACCCAATGTAATTTCAATTGTTACAATTAATCCTTTTAGGATTGATATCCAACGATTTTCATCTACTAAAGTTTTTTGAATACTTGTCCAAATTGTATTTTGCTTATTTGATGTTTGATTCGAACTTGTTATTAAATAAGATGACTCATATTCATCTGCATTAACAATAGGAACCATTTGTTGTGTATAGTAAAAATCAGAAAATAATACACTTTCTGCACGTTCTTCCGTATAAGAAATCTGGTTTGCGGCTAAATCGTATTTTCCTGTAGAAATGCCACTAATTGTACCAGCGAAATCTACATTTTCGATTTGTAAACCATATCCATATTCTTTACAAAATCCTGCAACGATTGCGATATCAAAACCTACATTTTGATCATTTAACATAAAGGAAAATGGCTTAAAAGTATTTGATGTTGCCATCTTCAAGATTCCATTTTCACCATTTTCAGGAATATCAATATTTTCATATTCTTCAGAAAACAACCATTCATTTTGAATTTGTTCTAATTCATTTGATTCTTTTATTTTCGCAATATATTGATTGAATTGTTTGCGAAGAGATTCCCCATTTTCATTCATTGGAAATATTGTTCCAACATCATATGTTTTTAATGGAATATTCAAATATCCAAACTCTGGATTCTGTTGAACTAAACCATAATAATTTACTGTAGAAAGCACAATAAAATCAACTTTCTTTGTTTTTAACGCAAGCGTTAAATCAGAAACGTTATTGTAATATTGTAACTCTGCATTAGAAATATTATCTTGAACAATTTGATCTTGTGGTGTTCCAGTTGTTACGCCCGCCTTTTTGCCTTCCAATAATTTCAAGGCATCTTGTGGTTGTTCTTCTGCAGTAGCAGTATAAAAAGAGCTAATCAGAAGAAGTAAACTAAAGACAACATATTTAAATCTTTTCATAATCAATCAAAAAAACAATGCTTTCTATCATTGTTATAACAACTTCAGCACCTTCTTTTGTAACCTGTTCCACATAAGAAGAAAAATCTTCACTTCCTGCTTGTTGATTTGCTTTATCACTCATTGCACGAATAATAACAAAAGGAACATGATTTAAATACGCAGTTTGACCAACTGCAGCACCTTCCATCTCTGCACAATCACCTTGATAATTTAGTAATATATTTTCTTTTTGTTCATCAGATGAAATAAATTGATCTCCTGTACAAATCCTACCTACTACAATATTGCGATTGGATGCAACTTTATGTATTGCATCTTTTGCGTAGTTAATTAAAGTATCTTCAGCTTCAAAACTTATTTTTCCTGTATAAGGAATTTCTCCTTTTTGAAATCCAATCACCGAAACATCAAAATCATGTTGTACAACTTCTTTAGATACAACAAAATCACCAATTTCTAAAGAATCATTCAAACATCCAGCACAACCTACATTGATAATGAATTCTGCATGGAATCTTTCAATAAGAATTTGTGTCGCAATTGTTGCATTCACTTTTCCCATACCACATTGCACAACTACAACATCTTTTCCTTTTAGTTTCCCTACACAAAATTCTAATCCTGCAACTGTAACAATATCATCGATATTTTCTACTTCTTTGATCATTGCTATTTCAGATTCCATTGCTGCGACTACACCAATAACATTTTTTTGATTCATCATATATCCCCTTTGTATTCTATTTCTTTATAAAACTAATCATCGTATCTCTTAAATTCTTAACATTAATAGGTTTTGCGATATGTGCATCCATACCAGCGTTTAAACATTCCTGTTTATCATCATTGAAAGCATTCGCAGTCATAGCAATAATCGGAATTGTTTTCGCATCTTTTTTATCTAACGCACGTATTTGTTTTGTTGCTTCATAACCATCCATAATTGGCATCATAACATCCATAAATATAAAATCAAATGTATTAGATTTAGATTTCTTAACAATTTCAACTGCTTCTTTACCATTCTTTGCTTCTGTAACAACGATTCCTTCCTCTTCTAACATAAATTTAGCAATTTCCATATTCAATGGATTATCTTCTACTAATAATGCTTTACATCCAAAGAAATCATATTTCATTTGTTTTTCTGTTAAATTGATATCTTTGTGTTCAGAATGATCCAATTGTAATGGAATCGTTATCGTAAATTTAGTTCCAATATTCTCTTTGCTTTCTAAGTGAATTGTACCATTCATTTTATCAATGATTTCTTTTACAATAGCCAATCCCAACCCAGATCCAGAAAATCCAGTAGATGTTTGTTTATTTTCTTGTGTATATGGTTCAAATGCATGTTTTTGAAATTCTTCACTCATTCCTAAACCGTTATCTTCACACACAAATTCATATGTTGCATAATCATCATCACTATATAATTCATTACAATAAAGATTTACAAAACCACCTTGTTTATTATATTTAATGGCATTAGAAGCTAAATTCATTAATACTCGATTCAAATAAGTTGAACTACCAATTACATTGCGATGAACCAAATGGGAAGCTTCTTTTCCACCACGAATATCAATTCCTTGTTCACTCGCACTACCTTCTACTGTCGCAACCATTTTTAATAAAACTTCACACAAATCAAATGGTTTATTATCTAATTGAATCGTACCTGTTTCAACTTTACTAATATCTAAAACATTATTCACAAGATCCAACAAATAATCAGCAGAATGCAATATCTTTTCTTCACATTCTTTTTGTTTCACAGGATCATCTTTATAACGATCATAAATTGATAACATACCAATGATTCCATTTAATGGAGTACGAATGTCATGTGACATTCTCTTCAAGAAATCCGTTTTAGAACTACTAGCCTTTTCTGCTTGTAAAGCTGATAAACGCAATTTCTCTTGCAATTCAATTTCACGTTGTTTTTCATCTGTAAAATCACGAGCTACATACACTACATCTTGTACAACACCTTCGTCATTTCTAGTATTTACAATAAATCTAGATTGGAACCATCTGCCTTGAGGATTCTTATATTCTTTCATAATTGTATTAATATTTTGTAATCGAGCAGATAAAGTATTCAAATCCAAAAAAACACGTATAGATTTTTTATAATCTTCAGCTATAAATGCTTTAATAATATCTTCTTTTATATCATCAAAGTTACCTGATGTGCCAGCAACTTTCCCCATTAATGGAACAGAATTTAACACTCTATATTCATGTGTTAATAAATCCGCTTGAAAAATAGTTGTATAAATCGTAGATAAAGAGGATATCACTTCTAAATGATGTTTTTCTTTTAACAATGCATCTTCCAATAATTTTTGTTGTGAAATTTGTTGACGAACAATATCATCAACATCATAATGATAACCTCTTAAAATGTATCCATTTTCTAATTTTAATGCTGAACCACCACACCGAACATATCTTTCACCTAAAGTAGGATGATTCCATAAATATGTATTTTCATCTTTGTTGCCGTTTTTCATAGATTCAACAGATGCCAAAACAGATGGCAATGCTTCTGGAACAATATTATTAAACCAACCATTATAAATATCTTCAGGTGTACATTCTTTATCCTTCAAATCAATTAGTTCAAGCATTCTTTCATCTGCAATCATTGTCGGTTTTTTACCATCTATTAGTTCAATTTGCCAAGTTCCCATATTAGAAGCAGAAATAATACTTTGCATTTCTTCTAATTTACGATAACTTTGTTTTAATTGTTGTTCTCTTTTTTCTTTCACATCAACAAAATTTGTAATATTTGTTAATGTACCTTGATAAAAAGAATTATTTCCAACTTTAACCAACCTAGTTGCGTCGCTCACCCATAAATAACCATTCTTTCCACGCAAACGATATATCGCATCTGATATCTTTTCCGATCCATAATTATTATTAATTTTAAGCACAAAATCTTCGATAATATCTCTATCATCCGGGTGTACCATTTCTATAAAACAATTATGAAATTTTGTTTGGATTTCACCATTTGACCAGCCCAGCAATTCAAGAAAACGATCACTAATTAGAATAAAAGGATATCCTTCTTCT
>CAVFDO010000114.1:0-5783 GCA_963621095.1 bacterium | reverse complement strand
AACAAATTATACTATATTGTTTTTACAGTAGCACACTTCTGCAAGGGATGATTTTATAAAATTAAACTGATATTATTTGTTCTATGGATAGTTTTAATATCTTCTGTTTCTTTTGCGGCTGGACAAAGATTTCCTTTAACTTCAAAAGAGAATCTTTTGGAAAAACAAGGTGAATTTTCAAGTGAAGATAAAAGCTACATCGTAACAATTCCATTAGAGAATAGTGGTGATGGTTTTTTATACCAGTATAATAAAGATAATCAACTAGAACAAAAACATGGGGAATATGAGAAAATCAGTAATTCTTTAGCACGTTTAACAAGTACTGATGGAACGATATTTTATCTTTTTGAAACTGTAGAAGATTCAAAACAAGGTGTAAAGCTTGTTGATGAAACAAATAAAAACGAAGTCTTTTTGATGAAGACGGGAAATTCCTATGTAGTGATTGAAGAAGAATGAAAAAAAGGATGTTGAATTTCAACATCCTTTTAAATGGTGCGGATAGCAGGACTTGAACCTGTACGCCGAGGGCATCAGATCCTAAATCTGACGTGTCTGCCAATTCCACCATATCCGCATTGCTTGATTATTTTATCAGAAAGTAAAAGAAAATGGAATCAAAAAATTCCATTTTCTTGAAAAAAGTTGCTTAACAAACGAAATTTAGGTAGTAAGGAAGCTGTTTTTGCCACCATGGCCAATCATGTGCGACGTCATTCCCCCAGAAATCTACCCAAGCTGGAATGTTTTTATATTCAAATAGTTCTTTCATTCTTCCAGCATCTTCTTGCATAGGTACTTCCCAAGCACCTCTACCACAACAAACGATAATATCTTTATGACGATACATTTCAACTTTTGGATCATCATAATGCATGCCATTGAGATAATCGACTGGTGAGTTTTGGTAAACGAGATCATCAAAATAATCAGGGAAGAATAGTCTTGCGTTATAAGCGCCACTTAATGCGATACATCCCGCAAAGATATCTGGTCTTTTTAACAAAGAATTGAGAGCGTGTGTTCCACCCATAGAACATCCTGTAGTCATGATTCCATTTGCGTAGTTGCCACCATTTGCGCTAGCGTTGATGTCAAAGATTCTAGGAACTAGTTCATCTGTGATATAACGCATGTATGCTTCTTGTTGTTCGATTCTCCATCGATTGTCCCAAGAAGTAGATGACCAAGAATTGACATCATTAGAATCACAACAGAACATTTGGATTCTTCCACTTTCAATATAATCTTTAGCAGCTTCAATCATTCCATTATTTTCATAATCATAGAAGCGACCGTCTTGACTAGGAAATACAAGGAATGGTCTTCCTGCGTGACCATATACCTTGAATTCCATATCTCTTCCTAGGTTGTTTGAGTATTCTTTGAAATATTCAGTTTTCATTTCTTAACCTTTTCTTTCTTATAGACAAAGTTTACAAATTCTTTGACTTCTTTCTTTGTTTTGAATCTTGCGATGTAGAATTCATTTCCCATTGCAGAGGATAACAAATCTGGCATTCTTTCGTGCATAACGATAGATTGTCCGTATTTAGAGAAAATAGAAGTAGAACCATTTGTATAGATTCCGGCATATTTATCACGTCTACCAACATAAACACAATGATATGGACGATCAGAAGAATACAAACCTTCATTGTACATAGCCATATTTGCATAGATGAGATAAACATTGATGTCATTTGCGAAGTTCATCATATCAGGAGAATATCCTCCAGGAGGTCTCATATTTACTTCAAGGCCTACTAGATCACCCTTTTTACCTAATCCTTCTTTATCTTCATACAATCTAAAATATTCTGTATGGAAGAAACGGCCTCTGATATCAAACGCTTTGATAACAGCAGTTCCCATTTCTACTAAATCTTTTGGGATTTCTCTTTCACTGTAATACCAACATTCATCCGCATCATTGACAATATCCATGATTGGCTCAGGGAATACATGTGAAGTTTGGAAGATGATGTTATTATCTTGATCTACGATTCCATCAAAAGAAACAATAGAACCAGGAACGAATTCTTCCATAATATATTGTGTTTGAAGATTTTGTTTATAAAAATCTTTTAATTGTTTTTCATTTTTGATCTTCCAAGTTGTATTTGCGCCTACACCATCATCTGGCTTCACAATAACAGGATACCCAACTTCTTCAACGAATTTCTTACCTTCTGCTAGTGTAGATACCATATGATAACGCGCAACTGGTACACCAGCTTTTTCATAGTAAGCTTTCATGTTGGACTTTGTTTTATAACGCATAACAGAATCTTCTTTATCACCTGTTGTGATATTGAAATCTGTTCTGAGTTTTGCGTCTTGTTCCAACCAGAATTCGTTATTACTTTCTAACCAGTCAATTTTTCCATGCTTATGCGCAAACCACGCAACTGCACGATACATTTCATCATAGTTCTGCATGCTATCAACACGATAATATTCATCACATGCATTTTTCATTTCTTCACTTAATGATTCATAGGAATCTTCTCCAATACAAAGTGAAGTTCCACCAATGCGCTTCCATGCTTCTGGAAATTGATAATATGTTTTTGGAAACGTAGGTGATATAAATATAAAGTTCTTTCCCATAGATATCTCCCTTGTTTATGTTAAAAATAGTAACATAAAACACAAAAAAATTAGAAAGAGTATATAATCTTTAAGTGAAGATTATGAATATTTTCTGAAAGAAGGTTTCAAAATGACAAGATTAGATAATGACAGAAAGAAAATTGATGAAATTGATGAACAAATTGCCAAATTATTTGAAGAAAGATTTCAAACAGTAAGAGATGTAATTGATTATAAGATTGAAAATAGATTGCCAATCTTAAATTCAGATAGAGAAAAAGAAATTACAGAAAAGAATGTAAATAGAATTCAAGATGATGATGTAAAACCATACTTCAAAGCATGGTATAACGATTTATTAGCTTTAAGTAAAGAATTCCAAAGACAAATACAAGATGAAATGTAGAGGTGAAGAATCATGGGTGAACTATTAAAACAATTAAGAAAAGATAACATGCAGGCAATGAAAGAACATGATACTGTAAAAAAAGCAGTGTTAGGTATGGTGATTTCAGGAATTGCATTAGGTGAAAAAGAAAAGGGTGTTGAATTATCTAAAGCAGATGAATTGACATACGTACAAAGAGAATTAAAACAAACACGTGATGCTTTGGAACAAACGCCAAGTGATCGTGCAGATTTAATTGAAGAAACAAAGAAAAAGATTGAAATTCTAGAATCTTATTTACCAAAACAATTGACAGAAGATGAAATCACAGAAGTGATTCAAAAGATTCTAACTGATAAAGGATTAGAAGCAACAAAGAAATCACAAGGTCCTATCATGAAAGAAATCATGGCAAACTATAAAGGACAAGTAGATGGTAAATTAGTTAACAAAGTATTATCTACGATATTACATTAATCATCTGGAAACAGATGATTTTTATAAGGAAATGTTATCGTTCTTATTTGTTATTTGAATTGTTCATTTTTAAAAGCTCTATAAGATATTAGTCATGGGATAACCATAGAAATGTATGATTTCAGATGTATTTGAGCATTTAAGTAGAAAGAAACGGTATTGTTTTGTAAAATGATAAACGATCTAGGAGAGAAAGAAGTGTATGGATCAAAGAGTATTACAGATTTTAAGTGAATCTTTTACAAAAATATTGATTCCTGGTTTATTGGTAACAATTCCATTAACGTTGATTTCTTTTGCGTGTGCAATTGTAATTGCGGTAATTGTTGCGTTGATTCAATATGCGAAGATTCCTGTGTTAAAAGAAATCTCAAGATTTTATATATGGATCATTAGAGGAACACCATTATTAGTACAGTTGATGGTCGGTTATTATGGATTGAAAGCATTTGGCATAGAAACAACAGCGTTTGTGACGGCAATTGTTGTATTTGCGTTAAATGAAGGTGCATATTGCGCAGAAACAATTAGAGGTGCATTAGAAAGTGTACCAAAAGGGCAAATGGAAGCTGGATATTGTGTTGGTATGAATTATATGCAAATCATGTGGCATGTTGTATTACCACAAGCATTTCGTACCGCATTTCCTTCACTTGGAAATTCTTTGATATCTATGGTGAAAGATACTTCTCTAGCATCTAATATTACGGTTGTAGAAATGTTTATGAAGACTAGACAAATCATTGGTAGAACATATGTTTATTTACCTTTATATATTGAAGTCGCAATTGTATATTTGATTTTTTGTACTGTGATTTCTTGGCTACAAAAACTTGGTGAAAAGAAATTAGCAAGTTATGGAGGTGCAAAGTGATATGTCTGTTTTAGAAATAAAAGATATTCATAAATCATTTGAAGAAGGGCATCCAATCTTAAAAGGTGTAGATTTAGTTGTGAATCAAGGAGATGCAGTTGCGGTATTAGGACCTAGTGGATCTGGTAAGACGACGCTATTACGTTGTATCAACTTCTTAGAAAAAGCAGATCAAGGACAGATGGTGTTTGATGGGAAAACATATGATCTATCAAAGATGAATTCAAAAGATATTCGAGAGATTCGTCAGAAAACTGGATTTGTATTTCAAAACTATAACTTGTTTGCTAATAAGACAGTTTTACAAAATGTAACGCTAGGACTTACTTGTGCGAGAAAAATGAATAAAAAAGATGCAGAAAAGATCGCATTAGAAATGTTAGAAAAAGTTGGCATGGCCCAAAAAGCAGATAGTTATCCAATTCAACTATCTGGTGGTCAACAACAAAGAGTTGCGATTGCACGTGCATTAGCGTTTCAACCAGAAATCATTTATTTTGATGAACCAACAAGTGCATTAGATCCTGAACTCATTGGTGAAGTGTTAAATGTTATGAGAGATCTCGCAAAAGAAGGAATGACAATGATTGTAGTAACACATGAAATGTCATTTGCGAAAGATGTATCCAATCATGTCATATTTATGGATGGTGGAAATATCATCGAAGAAGGAAACTCTAAAGAATTCTTTGAGAATCCAAAACAAGAAAGAACAAAAGAATTCCTACGTGTAGAAAGTACACATGGAGAAAATAGAGAATAAAACAAGGAGGATAGATTATGAAAAAAGGAATGCATGTTTTATTAACAACAATTTTATCGGCGACTTTAGTTGGTTGTTCATCTACAACAACTTCAACAACATCTACTTCAAGTGAAGGTGATCACTTAGCACGTATTCAAGAAGCAGGAAAGATTACAATCGCAACAGAAGGTGTTTGGTCTCCATTTACATATCATGATGAGACAACAGATGAACTAGTTGGATTTGATGTTGAAGTAGCTACTGCAGTAGCTGAAAAGTTAGGGGTTGAACCTGAATTCAAAGAAGTGAACTTTGATGGTGGTTTAACAGGTGTAGCACAAGGTGCATTTGATATGATGGCAAATGGTGTAGATGTTACAGATGAAAGAAGTTTATCTTATGACTTTACTGAAGCATATGCATATGATCACGCTGTTATTGTTACAAAGACAGATACAACAGATATTAAATCATTCTCTGATTTAAAAGGTAAAACAACAGCGAACTCTACTGGTTCAACATATGCCGCTATGGGTGAAGATAATGGCGCTACAGTAACAAATGTAGATACATTAGGTGAAACAATGGATTTAGTATTAGATGGAACAGTTGACGCTACAATCAACGCAAATACTTCAGTTCAAGATTATTTCAATACTTCAGGTAATTCTGATAAGTTAAAAGTAGCAGTTACAGATGAA
>CAVFDO010000113.1:0-5913 GCA_963621095.1 bacterium | reverse complement strand
CAAAATCTGATCCTTTTTCAATAGATGTATAAAATTTGCGAGAAGTTGACGTTTTTGATTTCTGTTTCTCTACCAATGAATTTCATTTTACTCGGTTCCTTTCGACTCGGTTCTATCCGAGTAAAGTATATAATGTTTTAAAGTGTTAGTAAATAAAAATGATCCTGAATGGATCATTTCGTGATTAAAGTTTTCCTGTAGCGTCATACATAGCCCATTGTGCGATGTTAACGGCATGATCTCCAATCTTTTCAAAGTATTTAGCTACCATGAGAAGATTTAATGCGTATTCTACATTTGCGTCTTTAGAGAACTTATCTATCAATGTTTGTTTTGCCTTGTTGAATGCGTTATCTACGATATCATCTGTTTCAATGACGCTTTGTGCTAATGCTGCGTCTTTTGTATTGAGTGCTTTAATAGAATCATAGACCATACTTCTTGCGGCATTAGCCATCTCTTTCATATCTAAGATATCAACTGCAGTGGAAACATGTTCAACAGCTACGATTTCAGCGATATCAGCAGCGACATCTCCAATTCTTTCTAAGTCATAGACGGCTTTTAAAGAGGCAGAGATTCTTCTTAAATCAGAAGCGACTGGTTGTTGTTGCATGAGTAACTTCAAACAGATATTTTCGATTTCTCTTTCATCTCTACGGATTGTTCTAGTACGAGCGATGATTGCTTGGGCGAGTTTTTCATTACCTGTATTTAATGCTTCAATTGTATCTGTGATAGAGGCAAGACATTTGTCTCCCATTTGTGTCATAGATTCTTGTAGTAATTCTAATTGATTATCAAAACGATTTCTCATAAGTATTAACCAAACCTTCCTGTAATATAGTTTTCTGTTCTCTTATCTTTAGGTACAGAGAATATTTGATCAGTTTCTCCATATTCTACGAGATCTCCTAATAAGAAAAATGCTGTTTTATCTGATATTCTGACTGCTTGTTGCATGTTGTGTGTAACAATAACAACCGTATATTTTTTCTTGAGTTCTAATACAAGTTCTTCGATTTTAGAAGTGGAAATAGGGTCTAGGGCACTTGTGGGTTCATCCATTAAGATGACTTCTGGTTCACAAGCTAACGCTCTAGCGATACAGAGTCTTTGTTGTTGACCACCAGACATACCTAACGCGCTGGATTTTAGACGATCTTTACATTCATCCCAAATCGCTGCGTTTTTTAAAGATGTTTCTACGATTTCATCTAATTGTGCTTTGTTTTTGATGCCGTGTGTTCTAGGACCGTAGGCAATATTATCGTAGATGCTCATTGGAAATGGATTTGGTTTTTGGAATACCATGCCAACTTTTTTTCTTAATAAATTGACATCTACATTCTTTCCGTAGATTTCTGTTCCATCTAATAGAATCTTTCCATCAATCTTACATCCTTCAACAAGGTCATTCATTCGATTTAAACATCTGAGTAATGTAGATTTACCACAACCAGAAGGACCGATGAATGCAGTGATTTCATTTGGTTCAATTTCAATATTTACATTTTTTAAAGCTTTGAAATCTCCATAGTAGAGATTCAAATCTTGTACACTGATCTTACTCATAAAATTCCTTTCTATGCTTTTGTGATTTTCTTTGCGATATATGCAGAGAATGCGTTGATTCCTACTACTAATACAAGTAATACGACTGCAGTAGCGTATGCTTGATCCATATATAAACCTTCACTAGCTAATAAATACATGTGAATAGCTAATGTTCTACCTGGTCTAAATAAACCTTCTGCTGTTTTAGCGACTGTTCCGGATGTATAAATCAATGCGGCAGTTTCGCCAACGATTCTTCCGATGGCTAAAATGATTCCTGCTAGGATACCTGGCATAGCTGCTGGTAATACAATACGGAATACAGTTCTTAATTTGCCTGCACCGAGTCCAAAGGATCCTTCACGATATAAATCTGGTACAGACTTGAGAGCTTCTTCTGTTGTACGCATGATCAGTGGTAATATCATGATGGCTAAGGTGAATGCACCTGAGATGAGGGAAAAGCCCCATCCTAATCGGTTGACGAAGAACAACATTCCAAATAATCCGTAGATAATAGAAGGAATACCTTGTAGCGTTTCTGTTGTCATTCGTACAATTTCAACAAGTTTATTTCCTCTTTTCGCGTATTCCACTAAAAAGATTGCAGAGAAGATTCCAATTGGTACAGCTAGTAGTAGTGATAGTAATGTCATCACTACAGTATTGATCAATGCTGGTACAACAGAAGCGTTATCGGATGTGTATTCTAGTGAGAATAAATCTAGATTGATGTGTGGAATACCATTGATCAAGATGTATGCGATGAGGAATAAAAGAACTAAGAATGTTAATGCTGAACAGAAATAAATGAGGAATTTTAATACCGCAGAACCTGGATATTTTTGTTTTTCTAATGAGTTTGTATTATGCATGTTCTACACTCTTTCTTTTTAATGCCGCAACAAGTGCATTAATCAATAAGATAAATACGAATAGTACAACACCTGTAGCGATCAATGCCTCACGATGTAAGCCTGTAGCGTAACCCATTTCCATGACGATATTAGCTGTCATTGTACGTACACCTTTAAAGATGGAAGATGGCATTTTGGTTTGATTGCCAGCAATCATAACAACAGCCATTGTTTCACCAATTGCACGCCCAATGCCAAGTACAACGCCAGCTAGTACGCCAGAGCTAGCTGCAGGTAACATGACTTTGAAAATAGTTCTTTCTTTTGTAGCACCTTGTGCTAAAGAACCTTCATAATAACTTTTAGGAACTGCGCGTAGTGCAGATTCAGATACTCCGATAATAGATGGAAGAATCATAATTCCTAAAATGATAGAAGCTGTAAGAATACAATTTCCTTTTCCATGAATCTTTAACGCAAGTTCCATGTTGCGAATAGCTGGAACGATAACAATTAATCCGAAAAAACCATATACAACAGAAGGAATACCAGCTAATAATTCTGTTGCGGCTTTTAATGGTTTATAGATTTTTTTAGGACAATAATATGTTAGAAAGATACTAGTCATGATACCTATAGGAACACCAATGATGAGGGCACCTGCAGTGACATAGATACTTCCAACAATCATAGGCAATATTCCATAAATATCATTTCCTGGTCTCCATAGTGTTCCGAACAAAAATTTAAATAGACCAATGGATTTGAATGCTGGAATACCACTACTAATCAAAAAGATACAAATTAAGGCAACCGCTGCGATAGAGAAACACGCCGCAACAGTAAACACGTATCTCATGAATGATTCAAGTACTTTGTTTTTTTTCATAAAAACTCCTTGTACAAAAAAGCTTTCTTGGTTAGAAGAAAGCTTTGTAAACTAGGATATTACTTTACTTCATCCCAAGTTGTAACTTCACCTGTGTAGATGGACTTGATTGTATCGCTGCTTAATTCATCAACTGGGTTTTCTTTGTTTACGATAACTGCGATACCATCTGTGGCGATGACTGTGTTCTTAAGACCTTCATCTAATTCTTCTTGTTTTAATTCACGGCTTGCCATACCAATGTCGTAGCTTCCTTCAGCACAACTTGTCATGCCAGTTGTGGAATCAGATGTTTGTAAATCGATAGAAGCATTTGGATTAACCTTTTGATATGCTTCGATAAGTTTTTCCATTAATGGAGATACGGAAGAAGATCCACCAACGACGATACTTCCAGAAGGTTTACTTCCTTCAAATGCCTTTGCGTTATCAATTGCGATATAACCGTTATCTGTAACGATTTCTTGACCTTCTTCACTTAAGATGTAAGCCATAAAGTCATTAACTACTTCATTTGTAGAATCGCCCATTGTAGCGACGTTGAATGGACGGGATAGTTTGTATTCACCAGCCTTGATTGCTTCAGCTGTAGCTTCAGCACCATCAACATTTACTGCCTTGACTTTATCATTTAGAGTTCCTAGAGATACATAACCAATTGCGTATGGATCTGTTTCAACAGTTGTTAATACAACGGATGTGCTGTTAACTACTTGTGCATCATCTGTTGTCATATCAACTTTCTCATCGCCTTGTTTTTCTTCAACACCTGTGAGTTCAATGAATGCGCCTCTTGTTCCAGAACCACTTTCTCTTGAAATGACTGTGATGTCATTAGATGAATCAAAATCTGAATCTGTAGAACCTGATGTGGAAGTGGCTGCAGTGGATGAAGAACATCCTGCTAACATTGCCATGGCAATTGCGCCACCGATAATACTTTTTCTATTTAACATACCTAATTTTCTTTCCTCCTACGGTACGAAAATAGAATAGTTTTAAATTGTTAAGCGTCTTTACAGAGAAATGAAAAGTTTCTGTAAAATCGTATGTTAGAATGTTAGAGGAAAGAGTTGAATATGGAGAAGAAGGAATTTTTAGAACAAATAGTAGAAGGAATGCATCAGGCTGTTATCGCAACTTTAGATGAAGTGAAAAAGCCTGTAACAAATATTGTTACATTGAATATATATGAAAATACAATTGGTTTTACAATCGAAAAAGGAACAAAATTATACAAACAAATATTGGAACAAGGATATGTTTCTTTATTTGGATACAAAGAAAATGTTCAAATTCAAATCAATGGAAATGTATTAAAAGACGATAAAGATATATTTTATATAGAAAACGGTGAAGGAAAATATATTGATACAACACATAATATTCAAGAAATCTTTACATTAGGAAAAGATGAAATTCCTGATGGTGGATATTATGTGACAGACACATGTATTCTTTGTGGAACATGTTATGCGGTTTGTCCCAAACAGTGTATTGATACTGCAAAAGATCCTGTTGTGATAAAACAAAAAGAATGCATACAATGTGGTGATTGTATGCAGGTGTGTCCTGTGCAAGCGATTATGAGAAAGTAAAAAACAAAAACCTCCTAGGTTGAAATTTAACTATAGGAGGTTTTTGACTGTAGAACCCAGAGAAATTTTAGAGGAGCTCCGAGTTATAAAAGGGTGGTCTAAAAAACGACCCATCTGATTTTGGAGAAAATAAAAAAAGAAAAGCATCTTTTCGAGTGCTAATCTTCATAATGTCCTTTACAAGCAATAATCCACAAGAAACCATTTTCATCTATGTTATAGACTAATCTGTTGGATTCATCTATTCTTCTGCTCCATGCTTTTCTATGTTTGAGCGCTTCGGGTTTTCCGATTTCTTTAGCTAATCCTTCTCTCTCGATGGATTTGATAAGTTCATTGATTCGCTTTAATGTCTTTTTGTCCTGGGTTTGCCAGTACAAATAATCATCCCATGCTCTATCAGACCATAGTTTTCTCATTCATCTACCTCGATGAGTTCGTGCTCTTGACCATGACCGGCTTCAAGTTGAGCTATTCCTCTATCAATCATAGCAAGATATTCGTTATTTCTAGCCGCTTTTTCTAACTGATTATATTTTTCTAGGCTCATAAGAACAACGTTTTTTTCATTCTTTCTTGTCACAATAACTGTTTCCTGGAAATCTGAAGCTTTGTCACAATAGTCTTTCAAATTGTTTCTAATCGTTGAATAATTTACAGCTAACATATTTAACACCTCACTTTTCCGTACAATTAATTGTACTATTTCTTGTACAAATAGTTTAACATATTTTTATGTAACTAAGCAATCTGAAATTTGAAATATCTACTCTACAGCTTGATTTAACTTGATGATTAGAACAAGATCAATATCTTTCGTAGCTCTAAAATCCAAGCCTTCTTTTGACATTAGAATATCGCAAGCTGTTCCACCAATAATTGTGTATTGTTCTTCGTATCATTGGAACCATTCTTTAAAGCTGTGAACTACCACACCTAAACACTAAGTGTTATAGATGTGGCTTCTAAGGGCTTGTGTTCCCTCAGACTTTCGTCTGTCATTGATACGGTT
>CAVFDO010000112.1:0-6149 GCA_963621095.1 bacterium | reverse complement strand
TATTCACCTTTCTCTTTTTTCTGATATTTTAGCGGAAATTTGATGTAATAAATTTTTCACTTACTTCCATACTTTTTTTATTTCATCTATTTTTTCGTTACGCAATAAGTAAATAAACGTAATTACTTCTGGTATTGCCATAATCAATCCAAATAATGGTGAACCACCTGACTCTGTACTCATCGAATCTAACATATTTCCACTATTAAAGAATCCATACATCGCACCAGTAGCCAAATCATTTAAAGTATGAATGAATACTAGTATCCAAATATTTCCTGTTCTGAAATAGATTGCTGCGTATGTAACTCCTGCAGCACCTGCAACGATGCATTGCACTATAACACCCAACGGATTCGCAACTTCCAAATTAAACAAATGCAAACACCCAAATAGAAATCCCGACAGAATTGCAGCTTTCCAGATTCCATTTTTATTTGTTCCACAATGTTCTAATAAGGATTGCGCAATAATCGTTCTTGAACATAGTTCTTCACTGAGGCCTACAAATAACATGCATAATACATAAATTAATATGTTCCCTATAGAATTCACTTTTAATTTTTCTGTATGTGCCGCAAATAATACAAATATAAAGACTACAATTGAAAAGCATATTGGATACGCAGCTACTTTCAAGCCTTTAAAAAATCTAATATCTTTCTTTTTAAGCAATCCTAGTTTTCGCGTACGCCATAATAAAATTAGCATCAATAAAGTAACAATTAAATCCGCAACAAACTGTCCAAAAAACAACTGTGCTGATTCATCTGTTGGAAACATTCCTTTCTCATATAGAAATTCCAACGGAACATCACTGATTTCTTGTCCTAATTTAAAAATGGCTAAAGTTATGATTGCATAGATCCAAACATTTTTTTCTCTTAATTTTCTTAACATACAGAAATCCTTCTTTTTTTAATGATAGTCCTACAATTTGAATTTCTCCATAAAAAAATGTATTTAGTCCTGTTCTTGATACATTTCTAAATACATTCTGTAATATCGATCAATACATGCTTGCGAAAAAGGTTCTTCTTCTTTATCCATCATATCTATTAATTGATCCATTTGTGTTTCTACAATTTTCTTTACAACTTCTGGATAATTCATTTCTTTTGCATGTTGTGCATATTCATTTTCGTCTAAGATTTGATAACCACCATCTGGATATAACTTCACATCTAAATCATAGTCAATATTTCGAATCGCCTCTCCATCATAAATAGATGGTGAAGCCAAATTAACATAATAATAAATTCCAGCATGTCTTATCATAGATATGACATTAAACCATTTATCTGAATAAAAGAAGCATACAGCCGGTTCCCTTGTTAACCATCTTCTTCCATCACTTTCAATGACCCACGCTCTATCAGTAACCGCAACAATATGCTTTTCATCTGCTTCCAAAACAAAACCTTTACACCATGTACGATGTAAACTTCCATCATGTTTATAAGATTGTATATGAACAAAGCTACCTGGTTTTGGATACATGATTACCTTCTTTCTGCAACCACATTATTTTAATCACCATAAGCCTAAAAAACAACAAAAGCTTTTGGAATATTCCAAAAGCTCACTCATTAAGACTTAAATTTTATGTTTGCTGACTTTGATAATCTATCAATTAATGTAGGTACAACAATGATACATACAATCAATGTTACCAAGTTGTACCAAAGATTATATCCTGCTGAGAATACCCACGCTTCTTTACTACCCGCAACACTTCCATCTGGAAACCAAAAATATACACCAGATAATAATTGACAAATATATTTCAATACCATTGAAATAACAATTCCATATTTCTTCTTATTTTCTAGATACCAATATGTAAATACAAACATTGCCACTCCAATCAAAGAACCAATGATATAGGAAGCTACTGTATTTCCATAACTATTTGCGATTCCAAATAAAGAAGCCGCAGCTAAAACAATTCCCATAATAATCGTTGTAGTTTTATTAGATTCTTTAACAGGCCATAAAAGTGAAGCTATTCCACATACAACTAATGGTAAAACATAATCTAATAAGATTTGTACAGGATGAACAAAATACATTGGAAATCCTAATACAATTGTAATTAGCCATGATAATACCGCATCTGCAGCACCCCATTTCCATCCTAGATGATACGAACAAATAAATACCGCAATCATTTCAAGTTCAATCGATCCACCATTTGGCATCACAAGGAAAGGAATTAAGTTACCTACATATTTGAGCACAATATAAAGTGCAACATATAATGCAAGGTAAGCGATCGTTTTTGTAGTACTCTTCTCCATAAAAAAACACCTCCATTTTCGAAGGCGCAGAAAATTCAAAACACTGAACTCCCTACGCTAGTACAAACTAGATCAGGTGATAAGGGTGTAGTCTCAGCACATTTGTGCACCCCTGTTCACGAATAATAGTATATCACAGTTTGAAAGAAATATGATATATTTATGACATGGAAAATAAATATATAAACGATCAAATCAGAGGCTTTTTAACCGATCCAGATATGATAGCCTCACTCGCTAATATTTCTAGCGTTATTATGAATGGATATTCCGATTTAAATTGGGCAGGATTTTATTTTGTGAAAGGTGAACAATTAATTGTTGGACCATTTCAAGGTAGACCTGCATGTTCTCCAATTCCATTTTCAAAAGGTGTTTGTGGAAAATGTTATAGAGATCAACAGACCCAAAAGATTGATGATGTTTTAGCTATAAAAGATCATATCGCATGTGATTCTGCAAGTCGTTCTGAATTATGTGTACCTGTTATTGTTGATGGAAAAGTCATTATGGAAATTGATTTAGATTCACCTATCAAATCTAGATTCGATGAAGATTTTGAAAAAGAAATGTTGGAAGCCGCAAAAGATATTTCTAATGCGTACATCCAACATCAATGGAAAATTGATTAACGATATAATTCGTAAACTTGTGTTTTTTCTAAAAAGCTTGTTGCTTCATCAATCGCAGCAGAAGCAGAGAAGTACATTACTTTACAACCACCAATCATGGTCTGCTTGACCATGTTTTTTCTTTGCATGATTTGTCTAACTTTGATAAATACATCACTATCAATATCTAAGTCTAAGTATTTTTTCCAAGTAGGACCATTTTCTGTTTGTATACAAGCACCATGAATCTGAATCGGTCTAGCTTCACATCTATATTCAGCTAAATGCATACATGTAGCTTTATCAAAATCTACACCTAGCAATAATACATTGCCTTTTAATTCATATAATCTAGCTGCAGGAGATTCTTCCGCAAGTGGAAAATGCAAAGATTGACGATTACATAATAATTTGGCATATCTTCCCCAAGCTGCATAAGAAACTTCAGGATGACTAGAGATAATTACACCATCTCTATGTCTGAAATTATCTGCTACGCTTCCCATCCAAGGAATATCTGATTTGCTTGCATCATATGGTGGAATCGATTCACGAATCGTTTTATACAACTCTGGTGCAATTGCAGGATTTTCCCAATCGCTTGGTTCACTATTGTCACATGTCTGCGTAGGCATCAAGAGAGTTCCTGTATCCCCACACAATTCCATCAAAGCATCCACAACTGTTCTAGCACCACCTATCACATAATCAAAAGCACTCAAACTACTATGTACTTCTAGGATTTGGTTGGAAGAAACCCCTAGTTTTTTTAGTTCTTTTATCAATATATCTTTTGTAACTGGTTCTGTCACTGTATTCATACAAAAAATCCTTTACTACTTTTGACTTATTCTAGCATTTTTCTTTATTCTTTTCATCCTTAACTATTTTGTAAAACATGTCAAAATCAACTAACATGAAGTTATATTACTTTTCATTTTTTATTTTTTCGGTAAAATAATGTATAGAGATACGAGGTTAACAAATATATGTCAATGCCAATTTATGAATCTGCAGAAGATTATTTAGAATCTATTTTAATGATTGAAGAAAAGAAAGGAACTGTCCATTCGATTGATATTGCAGAAGATAGAGGATTCTCTAAAGCGAGTGTCAGTGTTGCGATGAAAAAATTAAGAGAAAATGGTTACATTGAAATGCAACATGATGGTTCTATTAAATTACTTCCTCCAGGAAGAGAAATCGCCGTAAGAATCTATGAGCGCCACAAAATATTAACAGATTATTTTGAATTCTTAGGAATTGATCCAGATACTGCACAAAAAGATGCATGTAAAGTTGAACATGATTTATCTGAAGAAACATTCCAAAAATTTAAAGAAGACGTTGAAAAAAGATTAGCCAAATAAAATACACTTCAAACTCGAAGTGTATTTTTCATATACAACAATATCCATACATGTCATCTTCTTTGATGTATTTTATAAGTGTTCCATCATCTAATAAAACATCATAGACCGCTTGATCTTTGACACGCATTTTCCCCCAAGGATAAATACCTACAATTGTTCCACAACAACATTGTCCTTCATAATGAAAAAACACTTTATTATCTTTTTTATAGATTGGACTACCAATAATTGGTTTTGAAGCCGCAACAGTTTCTCCTATTTCTAAGATACGATTAAACAACTCTGTTACATTTCCACTAAGATCATAATTTTTATGATAATGTCCACCATACCAATGTGTATAAGAAATTGTATCTTTTATGTCTTGAAAGTAATCTGTTAATACATCTGCTTTAAATGCATCACCTTTTAAAACATATTGATCACTTGTAGATAAACAATGCGTTACGATATAATCCACCTTATTATCATATTTTTTTAGATTTCTAATACCTTCATCCATTTCTTCTTGCGAAGGAATTTCTTCAGGCCACCAATATTTCCCAACAATCGCATCAGAATCACCTACTGCAGGACCTCTATCATGAGAAGCAGCACCACCCATCGTAAAGATCGTATTGTCATCAATTTCAAATACTTGTCCTCGCATCAAGTGAAAAACTCTATCACGAATTACATGTACTTTTCCTTCATGCCATGTTTTTTCAGGATATTCTTTTAGTCTAGGAAAACATTCATGATTTCCATCAACAAATAATGTTGTATATTTTTGATTATCAAACCAATCCAACCATTTTCTTTCTTTTCGTTTTTCTCTTTTATAATTCCAAACAAATCCAAAATCCCCACAAATAATTAAATAATCTTTATTTGTTACTTTTTTCAAAAAATTTTTATCTAGTAATTTTCTAACATCAATACCACCATGAGTATCCCCAGTAATATAAATCATCTTAAAGTTCCTTTTTCAACAATAACCATTATACGTGATTTTAAAAAATAGAGTAGTGTGAAGAAAACCAAAAGATTTCTTCATCCCTCTTCGCACTGTATGTACGTTTTTTTATTTTGTATGATTTTTACTACATCTAAATTCATATTTTCAAAGACTGGATCATGTGATATCAAAATTACAATATGATCTTTTTTATATTTTTGCAATAAGTGAATGAATTCATGCTTTTTATTAGCATCAAGATAGTTTGTAGGTTCATCTAAGATGATAACTGTTTTTGTATTCTTTAAATCTTTTTCAATCTGATAGAACTTCTTTTGACCGTCTGATCCTTTTGATATAGTTATATTATGATATTTAGAAATATATGGTTTAGATGGAACATAAGTAAAATCATTGATGAATAAATTCTGTTGATTATAAAGAATGAAACCTTTATATCGATTGGTTAAACAAAGAAGATTCTCAATGAATGTTGTTTTTCCAACACCATTATCTCCTTTAATCAAATAAATATGATCTTTATTAAATGTAACATTTAATGGAACATGCAATTCTTCATCATATTTACCTGTACCAATATAATTTTCAAAAGTAATAGTATTGATTATTCCATTATTAGTTTTAAATTCAGGTATACTTTCTAATTCTTTTATCTTTTGAAAAATTGGTTTATTTTCATTATATTTCGCCCTAAACTCAAAGATAAATTCTCCTGGATTCCATAATTGAGATGTGTAACTATTAAACAAATATAACGTACTAAAAGTAATTTCTCCCTTCAATACATAAAAACTAGCCATGATGATCATAACCATAATTAATAGATTTAATGTTCCATACGAAATAATATTTAAATAAAAAATCATCCCTTGCAGAAGTGTGCTACTGTAAAAACAATATAGTATAA
>CAVFDO010000111.1:0-6215 GCA_963621095.1 bacterium | reverse complement strand
GAAACTTATTCAAAAACAATAATTTAATTTGTGATTGATTTAATGGCATAAATTGTAGAAAATGTTTATGTCAGAGTACTAATTGAAGTAAGAAATAGAATGATTTAACGTTTAGTAGTATCTAAATGTGATATAACGATTGAAACGGTTTATAATTATTTTCAGTATAAAGTAGAGTTAGTTGCGACAATTGTTTTAGATGATTATGTATCTTGGAAAGGAAACCTTTTAAATTAAGCACAGAAAAAGAAATGAAAATCATTAATAATAAATGTTTTGAGGAGATGAAAGAATAGGAGGAAGTTATGAAAGTATTATTAGCAGGAGCATTTGGGCATTTAGGAAGTGATGTCCTTAGAACATTAGTTGAAAAAGGATATGAAGTTATTGCGGTTGATGCTGTAATTAAAGAAATGGATTTTAATGGTTATAAATCACAACAAATTGATATGACAGTTAAAGAAAAACTGAAAGATTGTTGTAAAGATGTTGATATTGTAATTACAACTGTTGGTTTAACCAAAGCAAGTGAAAAAGTAACACCGTATGATATCGATTATGGTGCAAATAAGAATTTACTTGATGAAGCTATTTCTTCTAAAGTAAAACATTTTGTTTATATTTCAGTATTAAAAGCAGATAAAGGTCGTCATATTCCAATGTTAGATGCTAAAGCAATGTTTGAAGAAGAATTAATGAAATCTAATTTAAGCTATACAATTTTTAGGCCAACTGGTTATTTTTATGATACTGCTCATATTTTTGAGCCTAAAGTAGAAAAGGGTAAAGTAACATTACTTAAAACAAAAGAAGAAATTAAATGTAATGTAATTGATACAAGAGATTTTGCGGAATATATTGTTGAACATATGTGTGATGATAAAAAAGAATATGATGTAGGTGGTAAGGAAGTTTATACCTATAAAGAAATTGCAGAAATGTTCTTTAAAGAAGCAGGCAAAAAACCTGTAATCAAATATGTTCCAGTATTTTTGTTTGATATGATTATTTTGTTTTCTCCAAAATGGAAAAAAGGTGTAATTCAATTTGGTAAATGGACTATGACTGAAGATATGGTTGCAAATGTAAAAACAGGTAATAGAAGCTTTAAAGAATATATTCATGAAATTTATGAGAAGGGATTGAATTTCTAATGTGGTCAGTTAGTTTATTTCCTAAAGAATTATGGATATTTTTGGTTGTATCTCTTGCTTGTTGTTCTATTGGTTTTAAGCGATTTATTTGGTTTATGACTGTGGGATATGGCTTATCGAGTGCAGGCATTGGATTAACAATGGCAATCATGTCTTTAGTGAATCGTAATTTTAATGTATTATTTTTAATTCAAGCATTTTTATTTGTTGTTTATGGAATTAGACTTGGTGTTTTTTTGTTAATTAGAGAAATAAAAAATGAAAATTACAGAAAAAAATTAAGTGAAGCTGGTGGAGATGTTCATCCGCCTTTATTTGTAGCTATTATGATGTGGATCGTCATGGGTGTACTTTATGTATGTCAATCTATTGCACCTATTTATCGTTTATTAAATAATGCAAGTAATAATTTAGCTTTAGTAATAGGCATAATGATTAGTTTAGTAGGTATTGTAATAGAAGCTCTTGCAGATAAACAAAAAAGTGCAGATAAATTAAAGAATCCTAATATGCCTTCAATGGATAAATTATATAAAATATGTAGATGTCCTAATTATTTTGGAGAAATTTTATTTTGGACAGGTTCTTTGATTTCTGGAATTGGTGCAGTATATGGTAAGCAATGGATATTTGTTTTAATTGGTTATTCTTTGATTTTAATGATTATGTTTTCTGGAGCGAAAAGAGTTGAAATTAGACATATTAAAACTTATGGAAACATGAAAGAATATAAAGATTATGCAGACCATACACCATTAATTGTTCCGTTAATTCCACTTTATCATATGACTAGTAAAGAGAAGATTGCTCAGATAGAAGAAAAGAAGAGAAAATGATGAATCCATTATTAGAAATAATCAATCATTATTATGGTTTAACAGAAATAGATACAAATTCATATAAAGATGCAGAATTGAATAGTATTCCACTTGTCATAAAAAGTTTTAACGCTGTTGATTTGGGTAATGTATCTATATTATCTTGTGCTTCAAATGAAATGTGTTTAGATACTTTGATTATTAATTCATTTGGTAAAGATATGCCTTTATTTTCTTATGATCGAATTAAAGCATTTCATACGGATACTTTATTAATCGAGCTTTATGATACATTTCTTGATAAAAGTATGAATAAAGTAATCAATGAAGAATTCAACAAAATTAAGAATAAGTATCAGGAAATTAAGGAATTTGAACATAAAAATAATTGGTCTGATTCTATTAGATTAGATGTTAGTATTTCTAAAAAAGTGGAACTAGATCAATCCAGTTTGTTAGATGATTTAACGAAAGAATATTTTCAAGCGTATTTATCTATTTCTAAGAATCTTGTTTCTTGTAATGAAGATTTAAAGAAAATCAAAACAAAAGAATATTCAGATGGATTATTAGAGAATGGTGGTAAAAGTACTGACGCTTTTATTCAAGCTA
Organism: bacterium; assembly: GCA_963621095.1. Lineage (GTDB taxonomy): Bacteria > Bacillota_I > Bacilli_A > Erysipelotrichales > Erysipelotrichaceae > Bulleidia. Next base: position 3,631 of record CAVFDO010000111.1, on the reverse strand, counting down.
AAGGAAAAGAATATACAAAAAAACTGTTTAGAGAAGTTCTTTTTAGAGTTTAGAAGAAACATTCTATATATTGATTGTAAAGAATCCATATTTATAGAATAAGTTATTGTTCATAAAAATAGTTAGTTTCGTTAATGATGTTCATTTTTGGTTATTCAATTGGAGGCAATATTAAAATTAAACAAGAATTAAAGGGCTGATATTTGTTGGTGGAAGAATCGCTACAGGGAAGTGGTGATAAAATTTAGTTTATCTTAAAAACGAAGTCGAGACTGTTGCCTTATTGACGAGAATTGGATATCCTAAATAAAAGCATCTAAAAAAAAGAGGGTATTCTATGAAAGTTACAGAATTAAGAAAATTATTAAACAACACAAATGAAGAAGTACTAAAGAAAGCGTTAGTTGAAGTTTATAAACTTGTACCAACAGGAAAAAAACAAGATGCAGATTTTGTCATTGAAAATGTTTTGAGTGGGAATTCACCAAAAACGCCTAAGCCTGTTGAAAAAGTTGATTATTCAAAGTTAAGTGCTGAAATTAATCGCTTTTTAGAGAATGCATATGCACAAAACTACTATGCACCAAATAAAGTTATATCCAAAAAGGAAAGACCAAAATGGAGATTTTATGTAAAAAGATATGTTAAGGAATTAGATAAAGTTCCATTTGATAGTGACTTTTATAATGAAGCAGTAGAATTATTAATAAAGTTATATAGAATGATGAGTTATGCATGCGATTATTACTTATTTTCATCTGAAGATACTTTCCAATCTGTTGGAATTTCACAATATGACTTTTATAAAATAGTTACTGAAAAAACACTTGCGAAAGGTTTTACAGACGAAACAATTACAACTTTAGTTATTTGTTCAGCTACAGGTGGATTAAGTAGAATGTCATTACATATTGAACAAGAAACGCTTTTATTATCCTATCTAAATACGAATGATGTTCTTCAATTAACTGTAAATAAATCGAAAGAACTAGTTACTGCTGCAACGAATAAATACGTGAAGGAAAATGGATACTCTAGTAGAAGATTCTTTCTAGAAAGAGAAATTCATAATTTTTGTGATGTTATTTTAATGTCAAAAATAAAACTTGGAGAATTCGAGGATGGACTTGTATACTATTTTGATCATGTAAAAGAAAGAGATTTAGAAGTAACTCTTTATTGTGCGCTTGATCTTATTGAAATGTATACAGAGGATGATGAACTTTGGATTAAATGTTATGAATACGCTGTGAAATGCAGAAATGTAGAGCCTAGAGATTATTTAAAAGAATCATATAAAAGGAAATTAGAAAAACAAAATGTATAAGAAGTTATTTTATCTTTAATGATGGCATTACTGATTTGAATTTTGTTAAAAGTATGATCAATTGAATGATTGTATATCGTATAGATGTTACATTCGTTGCAAATAGACATCTAATGAATTATAGCTCAAATGTCAACTACCCACCACCTAAAGGTAGTGGGCTTGTAAAAGCCTAGTTGATAAGCCTAAGTACTTTGAGTACTACGTTATCCAAGAATGCATAGGTACCAAGGGATGCTTCACAAGTTCCTTGCTCTACAGTACTACATCAAACATCTCTGAGGGTAGGAGAAGTGTGTAGTACATCAAACCTTGGAATAACTTTGGCGAAGTGAACCACCCGAACCATCCGCCTATGGCGGACAGGACGGAGTAGCTACATACGCAACCATTGGTTACATGTGCAGAAGGCGTAAGCCAGCATCATCGATGCAATTAAACAACTACGACAGTAGTAGAAAGGATGCTCCATATGATGGTTGCAGTGTTGAGTTCTACAGGCATCAGATTGATGCCTACATCCTGCTACAAAGCACGAAAGCTACTTAAAAGTGGTAAAGCTGAAATCTATCAGTACAAGCCATTCACTATCAAATTAACTCAACGAAGCACAGGTGATACTCAACCTATTGAGTATTGCTGTGATACAGGATATCAACATATTGGAATTTCTATCAAATCAGAGAAACACGAATATGTTGGAATTCAAGTGGACACGCTCAAAGACGAGAAGTCCAAACATAATGATTGCTTGATGTACAGACGTACTAGACGCAATTGATAATGGTAAATATGTAATCACCAATGGTTGCCACTGCAATGGCACTAGAGTCTTATGTAATGGTAAATCTATTGCAGTCAAAAATGTATGTTTGTACAAATATGCGGGAGGTTATATATATGCAAATTTATAGGAAGGAGAAGGCGTTTCCTCCCACAGTCTAAAGACCAGTGGGTTTCCACACCATGAATTTTATGAAAGGAGCGATTTCATGATAAAACGAATTCACTCTTATGATGATAAACGTTTTTCGAAAAAAGTTTTACAACAACATGGTGCTTTTGAAGTTGATGGTTTTGTTGTACGAAGTAGAAATCATTTCTAACGATGAAGCAATTGTAAAAGGATCAGATAAGTATATTTTAGAAGTTATTGAAGAGTTCCGTTTTTACGCGGAGCATATTACAAAATTCTATAATGAAGAAAATATATGTATTATGGAATATCCTAAAATAAATCTATTTGAAATTGAACTTACAAAAATTCAACCATCTCAATTTTATGTTGATGAAGATAAGAAAAAACAAGTTTCAAATTTCATTTATAAACCAGAAGATATCATTATTCCGGTCATGAAACATAATAATAGATTTATCTCATTAGATGGTCATACAAGGATGTCTGTCGCAATTGATAGAGGGTACCATTCTGTTTATGGATTTATTACAGAAGCAGAAGATTATATAAATGATTTTGTAAAAGAAGCTGTTAGAAGAAATATCAATTCGCCGTTTGATATGAAAGTTATCTCTCATCAAGAGTATGATATTCTATGGAATCAATTCTGTGCAGAATATTTTGATTACTAAAAAGGACATGATGTCTTTTTTTAATACAGCTTTTTTTATACTGTTTTATTCATGTTACTTTTAATTTCTTGTATTACGTTGAACAGAATTTATTAAAAATGATAATATAATTACATATATAGGATGTGTTTATGTTTGATGATTTAACATATGAAAAGAAAGCACTTATTCAAGAATTATCTGATGATCAAAATGTTGGAACGATAGGTGGATATTGTGAAGATGGTTTTCCAATTTATTACGCAAATGAAAAGATTGCGAATATGATGGGGTATGATGGTGTAGATGATTTGATTCAAGGAATACATGGACTTGTTAGTAATACAATTCATCCTGATGATATGCCACAAGTAATCTCAGATTTAAATAACGGACATTTTTTTGAAGGAATGACTTATAAAACAATGTATCGTATGGCAAAAAAAGATGGTGGCTGGTTTTGGACGATAGATCGTGGGAAAGTTTTTCGCACAGAAGATGATCGTTTAGCTATATTGAGTATTTGTAATGATATGTCAAAATTTGTTGATCGTCAGACAGAATTAGAACAACAAAATACATTATCGAAAATCACTTTGAATCAGATGCCTGGAGCGTATCATCAGTGTTCTACAGAAGAAGGATATCCTTTTATTCTAATTAGTGATCGTTTTCTTGAATTGCTGGGTTGGTCAAATGATGAAATCCAAACAAAATTTCATAATTGTTTTATAG
>CAVFDO010000110.1:0-6384 GCA_963621095.1 bacterium | reverse complement strand
AATTTCATCGAAAAATTACTTTTTCCTTGACAAAGGTCATTTCATAACAGTTTTATTTACCTTTTTTTCATATTTTCTGCAAATTTCTAATTTAAAATCCGTTCAATTAGATTTTACCAAATCATTCACTACTCTAATTATTTGTTTTTCAATATCTATACGTGTTTCTTTACATTCTTTTGGATACTTTCTACCAGACGCAAATACTCTAGTCATCAAATCACCACCAATAGGAAGCATCATTTTCATCATACCTTCTGGAAATACAAAGTGCGTTCCGTGGTGATAAACAAAACTTTCCACTTCACAACTATGATCATGTTGTTTTAATCTTTCTTCTATTCTTTGAATGTATTTACCTGTTTCCCACAATACATCATCTTCTGCACCTATCATTAATAGTTTCCCATGAATTCTTTCTACTTTAATCTTCTCTTCTTCTTGAATAGGATGTGCAGCTTCTGAATCACGAAATATATTAATAGACGCAATCAAATCCTTTCTACGTTTTGATTCTTCTTGTACCTTATCCCAATATTCAGGATGTCTGTAAACAAATGGGAGATATGGTAATGGTTTCCCTTTCCAAGTAACAGTGGATTCACCATTTCCTGGCCATTCTTTTCTCCCATCTCGATTTCCTTGATAGAATCCTTCCATCACAAAATCACATGGAGTTAGGGCTATTGTCAAAGTAAAATCTGCATAATAGGAAGCAACAATCAACGCTAGCATCGCGGTAGTAGATGCACCACAAATACCAAATTTCTTATTTCCTTGTTCTTTTAGATATTCTAATGCATACCCATATCTTTCTATTGGTAGATTATGATGCCCATAATCCTTTTTCTCTGGACTCATTGTTAATACATTTACGCCACAATTTTTCTGCAACCATTTCACTGCTGATTTTGCCATATGATCTTCTGTATCATCGCCAAACATCCCAATGATAACAGTACTACTATTTTCTATTGGCCAATAACAGCCATAGAATCCTTGATCAATCACTTTAATTTTCTTCATAATAATAAATCTCGCTTTGAGTTAGTTTTGATTAACTATTTTCATTTTACCACATCACTAAAAAAACACTTATGTAAAAAATTATTTTATGATACAATCCGATAGAATTGCAGAAGGTATTTATTGGCAACGTATTTCATCCTCTTGATGATAACGAACAACACTCGAGATTCGTTATAGTAGGAGGATTTTTTTTACATACTTATAAAGCAAACCGCGGATGGCTTATCGCATAGATAAGCCATTTTTCAATACTCCATCATCATTTTCATTAGTTTTATTGTTATTTCAGATAGATTAGTTTCCATATTTTTCTCGTTATCGATAAATATGAACAGGTTAATATAATCTTGTAATTTTTCTTTTTTAAATCCTCTATGCTTATCAATGAAGAACTTAAATCTGCTACATAATTGATCAATAGGTTCTAGCTTTTCGTATGCTTTCTCAGTATTTGATTTATACATTTTTCTTTTTAATTTCAATTCATTGCTTGCGTATGTTAATGATGTATCTTCATCACCAATTAATAGACTTCCGGGTTTGATATGTTTAGCACATACTTCACAGTTTTTTAATCGAGTTGGTCTTCCGTGCCCAATAATTTCTGCAAATGATTTCTTTTTGTCAGTCGCTATTAAAATACATATCTTATTTCTAGAAATTCCCCTAGGTTGTTTTTTTACCTTTTTAACTTTTCCTATCTCATCTAGGTATTCAACCTTAGATGTATCTTCATGAACATACGTTTCATCAATATAAACAACATTATTTAAGTTGATTGTATCTTGATAATTCTTCAGTACTTCAAATATCTTATCCATCCAACGATAAGCAGTAACCATTGATAACTTAGCGGCTGTACATGCAGCTTTAACAGAAGTTCCATTTAAAATACTTTCCAAAAATACATACCAAGCCTTGATGTTTACTTTACTCGAAAAAAAACAATGAGTTTTGTGCAATATTAAAATTCTTTCCACAATCTCTACATTTGTATCTTTGTGTACCATTTCGATCTTTACCGTTTTTAGAAATCTTAGTTGATTGACATGCTGGACATTCTAGTGCTCTATCTTTAAAAAGTAGAGCTTCAAATGAAGCAAAATTATGTTCATGATATTTTTGATAATCTGACAATATTCTAGATAAAATTTGTATTTCAAAATCATCTTCACTCAATTTCAATTGCGAAGCCAATTCTCTATAAGAGGAATTTTTGGTCTGGCGTTTCATAAATTCCTAATATCTTTAAGCAATAGCTCAGTTAGGATATAGTCGCCAGACCAAGACCAAAAGGACTGAGTTATTGCTTAAAAATATCCTTTCTTGGTCTGGCACTTATACTATAGCTCTTATTTAGTTTTTAATCTATTTCATCCGCGGTTTGCTTTATAAGTATGTTTTTTTTATGCCAAAGACAAAATTAGAAGATGTGATTTACACAATTATTATGGCTTTAATCATGGTTTATGGAATGGTAGTCTATAATGTTGCCTTAAACACTGGAAGTGTTAGTGGTACAACATTTATCGCAGCATTACACGAGTTACCAATCATGGTTCCAATTGCTTTTATCTTAGAATTCTTTATTGTAGGAAAGATTGCTAGAAAACTTGCTTTCTCTGTTATGAAACCAACAGATCGCCCACAATTCATCACTTATGCTATTTCTATTTGTATTTGTTGTATTATGTGTCCAACAATGAGTTTAATTGCGACGTTCTTATTTAAAACTCCATCTTTTGGTACATGGGTACAAACATTCGCTATGAATTTCCCAATGGCTATTTGTTATCAAATGTTTTATTGTGGACCATTTGTTCGTCTCATATTCAGATCAATTTTCCGAAGAAATGAGAAATAATAGATAAATACAGTACACAGAAAAAGTGCTAGATATTGCATCAATATGCAGTATTTAGCACTTTTATTGTTAAACATTTAAAAGTTTACCAAACATTTTCATATCATAACTTTTTATGTAATCTTTTCTCATAAAAAGTTTCTTACAAATTGTTGTTTTCTTGTATATTGTTTCCATTGTGTACCTGGATCATCATACTTCATAAAGTTTGTCCAAGCATTTAACATGGATTCTGATAAACGATAATCTTTAACTGTCATATCTCTCCAACAACGATCTAATGTACCAAATACATACCAAAGTTCTGAGGAATGAAATGCACCCGCTTCATCTGATGGCAATTGTCTAGAAAAATAATACATATACACAGGTTTTTTAGAATACATTGCACGTATATTACAGAAGTTGATACACCCTTCATAGAACTTGCTTTTTCTTGCGTCCATTCCTTTTTCAATTGTTATATCTTGCGCTGTCATTCCTATCATATACGAAATATCATGAATTCTAAGATTCTTGATAGAAGCATTCATATCTTCCAACAAAACATATCCATCATTCACTGGACCAAACGCTATACCTTGTTGTTTTTGATAAAGTTCAGGAAGAATAGAAACTAGTTTCTCTGCTTTTACTTTCCTTAAGCCTGCAACACTTTTTACTTTACATAATTGCTTAATTTGATTGCTGATTGCATAAGCATCTGTTAACTTCTTTGTAGTTGATAATCCATTATCAACACCAGCGCCTGATTGAAAGATTGCGTTATGAATCATTCCTTTTGTGAGAGGAGAAGAAATTAAAGCTTGTACGCTCATTGCACCAGCAGATTGTCCAAATACAGTAATACGATTCTTATCTCCATGGAATGCTTCAATATTTTCATATACCCATTTCAACGCTTCTATTTGATCTAATAATCCATAATTTCCAGTTGTCCTAAAATTATTTTCTTTGATTAAATCTTGATCTGCAAAGAATCCAAATACACCAACTCTATAGTTGATTGTCACAAGAATCACATCTCTAGCCGCGAACTTTTCCCCATCAAATTCCATTTCAGAACCAAATCCATGATCAAATGCGCCACCATGAATCCAAAAAGCCACTGGAAACTTTCCTTCTTTTCTAGGTGCCCAGATATTTAAATACAAACAATCTTCACTTTGTTTAGGAAGTGGATATTTCTCATCTGTATAGAACTCTTTTCCATAAAAGCCTTGCGTTGGATCTGCTTGTGGACATTGAGGTCCAAATTCCAATGCAGAATAAACACCATTCCATTTAGCTTTTTTCATTGGGACTTTAAATCTTCTATCACCTATTGGAGCTTCCGCATAGGGAACACCTCTAAAAATCATACTTGAAACTTTCGCTTCACCTTCTAATATTCCTAGTTTTGTTTTCACTTGTATTGTATTCATCTTCATCTCCAAAAAAAGAACTCATTCATTTGACTTCTTTTAATTTCACGAAATCAAAGAAAGAATTCTTCATTAAATCTAGTGTCATCTGTTTTGTTTCTTCAACACTTCTTGATCCACCGATATCATTTACAAACATACGAATATTCAAAGCTAAAGATTCCGCATAATATCTGCTTAATAATTCGTTTGAATATTGTGGAAGATAATCTTGTTTACGATATCTTTCCAAAAATTGTAATACTAATATTCTTAAGTTATCACGAATCATATCTTCAAAACTATTTTGACCAGTAACATGATAAGCAATTCTATAAAACTCTTTATTCTCTAACAATATTTGCAAAGAATCTGTCAAAGCTTTTTCGAACTCACCACTCGCTACTGAATCTTTTGCGTTTTCAACAATATCATGATAAATGATCCAATTCAAACAATCATATTTATCACTGAAATAGTTATAAAACGTGGCACGAATAACACCTGTCTCATCACATATTTGTTTGATTGTTATTTTTTCAAACAATCGTTTTACCATCAGTTGTCTTAAGTTTTCTGCCAAAGATATCTTCATGAGATTTTTATGATATTCCATAATTACCTCATCACTACATAAACAGTTATCAAAAAGATGCCGAAGAATACCAAAAGAGCGCCACCAATCATACCAGCAATTCTTTGATACTTCGCCCCTAAATTATAACCGATAATCAAAGCACTTAACACAGTTAAAAATGTAATCGCAAAAGAAATCACAGCTGCATTCATCGCTGTCACAGATAAAAAACCATATGCAGCTCCAATAAAAAACGTATCTACACTTGTATATAATGCTTTTCTAAGCAACGTTTTCCAATCAAATGCATCATCTAATTTTTCTTCAAATCCCTTGTTCATTTTAGATTTCACAATGGATAATGTTCCAATAAAGAAAACAATCAATGCCGCAATCATGATTTCAATTCTTGCACGTTCAATGCTCATAACAAATGGTTCACTCACCAAATATCCCAACATGAACATTCCAGTCGCAACAACCGCAAATTCTAATGCATAAAGAATAATCTTTTTCCCATTTAGATTTCTAAGTTGTGCACCTTTATTCATCATGACAATAAAACCATCAATTGATAATCCCAAAAAAATCAATATATGTTGAATCATGTTCTTCTCCTTTTTTTATCGTTATTATTTTACAAAAACCTTTCTTATTTTTAGATATACAAAATAAAATATTTGTATGAAAAAAGATCTGCATTCCACAGATCTTTTTCATCCTATTGTTAGGAGGGAAAGAAATTAACTCTTTTGGAGTACTTATATAATACAAATCACTTGTGTTAGTTATATGTTATATTTGTGAAATGTTTGTGAAAGTGTCACTTAACAACGATTCCTAATAAACTAGCTAATACAATTGCTTGTTCTTCATTCACAATTACACCCTTTAAGTTCTCGGATAATATCGCAACATCATTAATTCGACTTGTAGAAAGATCAATTCCATTTAGTGGTGTTTGATTGATTTCACAATGGCTAAAATCACAATCTAAGACATTTACATCTTTTAATTGAACAAAACTCAATGAACCATCTCGAAAGATGCATTGATTCCATTCGCAACGATTCCACTTTGATGCATTCAGGTTGATCAATGTGCATTGAGAATGCAGTATTTTCACATCTGTAAAAGAACATGAAGATAAATCATTACCTGTCATTCTACAATTTCGAAAAACACATCTACGAAATACAGAGTCCTCAAAACATGCATTCGAAAAATCGCAATGATCGAATATTACATCTGCGAATAAACAAGAAGACATTGTTTCATGAATGGTAACATTAGAAAACTTACATTCATAAAATTCTATCTGTTTATAATCATCTTCTAATTCTTCATCCTTATATTCACAATTATCTACGCGGTATCCATTGATACTATTAATTGAAAGATATTGTAATTCTTCCGAATAACTTGGTTCTGCAATTTTTTTCATAAAGGTATTGTACAAGAAATCCAAACAAAATCCACTTGATAATTCAAACACACAATCAGGATCGAAT
>CAVFDO010000109.1:0-6426 GCA_963621095.1 bacterium | reverse complement strand
AACATGACTGCTGTGCCACAAGTATTATATATGAGTTTTTACTCTGACTCAATATAATTTTTTTCTCTTTATTGTTTCACGTGAAACAATAAAGGATATCACATGGATATCCTTCGTTTCTTAGAAATTTTTCTTCTTTTCTGGAACTGGAATTACTTCCATACCACCCATATATGGTCTTAATGGTTCAGGAATACGGATAGAACCATCTTCGTTTAAATTGTTTTCAACAAACGCAATCAACATTCTTGGTGGAGCGACTACTGTATTATTCAATGTGTGTGCGAAGTAGTTACCCTTTTCACCCTTTACACGAATACCAAGTCTTCTTGCTTGTGCGTCTCCTAAGTTAGAACAAGAACCAACTTCAAAATATTTCTTTTGACGTGGAGACCACGCTTCTACATCACAACTCTTCACTTTTAAGTCAGCCAAATCACCAGAACAACATTCCAATGTTCTTACTGGAATATCTAATGATCTGAAGAAATCTACAGAGTTCTGCCATAATTGGTCATACCAATATTTAGAATCTTCTGGTTCACAAACAACTACCATTTCTTGTTTTTCGAATTGATGAACTCTATAAAGACCTCTTTCTTCAATACCATGTGCACCAACTTCTTTTCTAAAACATGGAGAATAAGAAGTTAAAGTATAAGGAAGATCTTCTTTCTTTAAGATTTGGCCAATGAATCTACCAACCATGGAATGTTCAGATGTACCAATCAAATATAAATCTTCGCCTTCAATCTTATACATCATATTTTGCATTTCCGCAAAACTCATAACACCACTCACTACATCACCATGAATCATGAATGGAGGAATAAAATATGTAAATCCTCTATTAATCATAAAATCTCTAGCGTAAGCTAAAATAGAAGAATGTAGTCTTGCGATATTTCCTTTTAAATAATAGAAACCATTACCAGATGTTTTACCAGCAGAATCAATATCTAAACCATCAACCTTTTCTAAAATATCAACATGATATGGAATTTCATAATCAGGAACGACAGGTTCACCATACTTCTGAATTTCTTGGTTTTCGCTATCATCTTTTCCAATAGGTACAGATGGATCAATGATATTAGGAATCACATACATTCTCTTTCTAATTTCTTCATTGAGCTCAGCTTCTCTTTTTTCGAGAGCTTCCATCTCATCACCCATTTCTTTTACTTTAGCTTTTACTTGTTCAGCTTCATCTTTTTTACCATCACGCATGAGTCCACCGATTTCTTTGGACATTCTATTACGATCAGCTCTTAAAGCATCACCTTTTGCCTTAACTGCACGAACTTCTTTATCGAATTCCGCAACTTCATCTACCATTGGTAGTTTTTCGTCCTGGAACTTCTTTTTGATATTTTCTTTAACGAGTTCAGGATTTTCACGAATTAGTTTAATGTCTATCATCTTTTTTTCCTCCAACAAAACAAAAACATCATCCACTAAAGGGACGATGTTGCAATCGCGGTGCCACCCTTTTTGTTTAAATTGTTTCACGTGAAACAATTTAAGCCACTTCATTTATCAGATAACGGTTGATAGCCGGAAACGATTAATTTCTCTCAAAGGTGGATTCATTCAGATTGTGTTGAATTACACCAAACTTCAACTCTCTATAAACTACAATCTTTCTTTACTATTCCTTCTCTACGAATTAATTTCATTAAATCATTCTGAATATTAATTGTCAAGATTTTCGTAGAATGATATCATGAAAAAAAATCGAGGTAAAAATATGGCAACAAAGAAAACTTCATATGACAATAAATTAGAATACAACAATACATATAATAGAAATAACTATCGTTCCTTTTCAATGCGTTTAAATAATGAAAAGGAAAAAGATATCATTCAATGGTTAGAATCTCAAGATTCTTTAAAAGACTATCTTTTAACTCTCATTGAAAAAGATATGGAAAAGTCAAAAAAGAAACAAAATAAAAAAGACAAGAAAAAGAAAAATAAGTAAATCATGCATGCATGATACAATAAGAAATAGTATGAAAATAATAGATTGTAGGTGATTATTTTGAGTAATGAAAAATTAACGATGAAAGATATAGCTGAAATTGCTGGGGTAGGAAAAAGTACAGTTTCTAGATATTTTAATGGTGGACTTGTAAAACCAGAAACGAAAGAAAAGCTTAGACAAGTATGTGAAAAATACAACTACAGACCTAACCAAGCAGCGAAATTACTAAAAGCGAAAAGAACAAATACAGTTGGTATTATCTCCCCTACATTAACTTCCTATACTTCATCCAAAACAATCACAACTCTAGATGACTATTTGAAAGATCGTGGTTTTCGAACAATCATCATCAATACAAATCATTCAACTGATAGAGAACGTGAAGCATTTGAATATCTAACCGAATTAAATGTTGATGGTATTGTCATCTTAGCTACGAATAATAAATATGAATATCAAGAATTAAAAGAAAGATATCAAATTCCTATTTTATTTATGGGTCAAGAAATTGAAAATGGTCCTTCTATTGTTTATGACGATTATCGCTCTGGTTATGAAGTTGGAAAAATCATCGCAGAAGCTGGTCACAAAGACATAGCGTTTATTGGTGTTGATCAATCAGATATATCAGTTGGTGTTGTTCGTAAATTAGGTGTATATGATGCATTAAAAGAAAATCACATTAAAAACATCAAATATATCAAAGCAGACTTTGAATATGAAAAATGTTTACCAATCATAGAAAAACAATTAAATAATCATATTCCAAGCGCAATCATCTGTTCTACAGATAGAATGGCGAGTGCTTGTTATACAATCTTACAAAATAAAGGAATTCAAATTCCTGAACAAGTTTCTATTATAGGTTTTGGTTCTTATCGTTATTCTAGATTAATGAATCCCCCATTAGATAGTATTCGTTTTGATAACGAAAAAGCTGGAGAAGAATGTGGTCAAACAATTCTTGAAATGATTGAAGGAATTGAAGTTGATTATAGAAAATTAATTGGTTTTGAATATGTACACGGAGGAAGTATCAGAAAAATCTGATACTTTTTTAAATGAAAGCGTTGACATTTTAATAATTAGAATTATTATATTTATGGAACCGGTACCATTACGGAGAAAAGGAGAAAAAACAATGGCTTTAGATTACAGAAAATGTGCAGAAGATATCTATGCATGTCTAGGTGGTAAAGATAATATTGCATCTGTTGCACATTGCGCTACTAGACTTCGTCTAGCAATCGTCGACTCTAAGAAAGTTGATGAAAAGAAATTAGAAAATGTAGATGGTGTAAAAGGTGTCTTCACTTCTAATGGTCAATTACAAATCATTATTGGAACAGGAACAGTCAATAAAGTGTTTGATGAGTTCTTGGCAGTTACAGGTTTACAAGCAGGAACAAAAGAAGATGTTAAAAACGCTGCCGCAAGTAATATGAACGTCTTCAAAAAGATGATCAAATCATTAGGTGATGTATTCGTTCCTATCTTACCTGCTATCGTTGCTTCAGGTTTATTGATGGGACTTGTAGAAGCTTTAGGTAAAGCAATGCCAGGTTTCGCCTCAACAGATTGGTATGCATTCTTAGATATGGTCGCTAATACAGCATTTGCTTACTTACCAGTTATCGTATCTATCTCAGCTGCTAGAGTATTTGGTGGAAATATTTTCTTGGGTGCTGTTATTGGTCTAGCGATGATTCATTCCACATTAACAAATGGTTGGAATGCCGCAGGTGGTTATGATGTTTGGTATCTATTCGGTCACTTCCAAATTGGAAACTACACATTAGGTCAAATCAATGTACTTGGTTATCAAGGACATGTCATACCAGTTATGATAGCTGTATGGATCATGTGTAAATTAGAAAATTGGTTACATAAACATGTACCAGAAATGATTGATCTATTCGTCACTCCATTAACAACAGTATTCGTTACATTGTTATTAACATTCACAGTGATTGGACCAATCTTCTCTACTGCAGAAACATTTGTATTATCCTGTGCTCAACAATTAATCACAGTTGGATATGGTGTTGGATCACTTATCATGGGTGCTATTTATCCTGTTACTGTCGTTATGGGACTACATCATATGTATAACGTTATTGAAGCAGGTCTATTAGCTTCCGCAGATTTTGGAAATCTCAATATTTGGATGCCTATCGCAAGTGCTGCTAACTTCGCTCAATTTGGTGCATGTCTCGCTGTTGGTCTAAAAGCGAAATCTTCAAAGACAAAATCCGTAGCTATTCCTTCTGCCATCTCAGCTTCTTTAGGAATTACAGAACCAGCAATCTTTGGTGTAAATATGCGTTATACAAAACCGTTTATCTGTGCTGTGATTGGTGGCGCTATTGGTGCGATGTTTGGTAGCTTAACTGGTTTAGGTGCAACTGCTTATGGTGTTACAGGTATTCCAGGTTACTTAACAATCAATAAACCTTTACTCTATACTGTTATGCTGGCTATCTCTGGTGGTATCGCATTCGTATTAACAATGATTGTATGGAAAGAAGAAACAAATGAAGTTCCTCAAACAATTCCAACAGAATCAATCATCACAACAAATAAAGATACAGTCGTTCAACCAGTGAATGGTGAAGTCATTTCCGCTACTGAAATTCCTGATCCAATGTTCGCAAATGAATCTATGGGACCAAGTATTGGTATCAATCCAACTGACAATCATGTGTATGCTCCATTCGATGGTAAAGTAAAAATGGTATTCCCTACAAATCACGCAATTGGACTTGAAAGTAACAATGGTGTAGAAGTATTAATTCATATTGGTGTTGATACAGTTAACATGAATGGTGATGGCTTTGAAGCTTCAGTTCAACAAGGTGATGAAGTAAAACAAGGTGATTTATTATTAACATTTGATTCTAAAAAAATCAAAGAAGCAGGAAACAGTGATTGTGTCATTGTTGCGGTAACAAATTCTTCAGAATTAACAGATATTCAAAAGATAAAATGAGTTATCAATTAAAATATCATTTGTATCCAATCCATGGTGGATGGTTAAATGATCCAAATGGATTATGTCAATATCAAGGTATCTATCACATCTTCTATCAATACGCTATGGCAGTTGATGGAAGTAGTGATAAATGCTGGTATCATTTCACAACAAAAGATTTCATTCATTATAAAGATGAAGGTATCGCAATCTATCCAGATCAAGAATTTGATAAAAGTGGTGCGTATAGTGGATGTTGTTATGTAGAAGATGGCATGCATATTTTCTATACAGGTAATGTTAAACAAGAAGGTAATTATGATTATATTCATTCTGGTAGATTATCCAATACAACATATATCTATTCAAAAGATGGAATCCACTTTGATCATAAGAAAGTTGTATTAAATAACAATGATTATCCAACTTACTTAACAAATCACATTCGTGATCCTAAAGTATATAAAAGAAATGGTATCTATGAAATGTATTTAGGTGCTAGAAATAATCATGATATAGGTTGCGTTCTTGTATATGAATCAAAAGATCTCATACATTGGAACTATACAAAAAGAATCACTTCAGAAAAACCATTTGGATACATGTGGGAATGTCCTGATTGTATTCAATTAGATAATGAATATTTCTTAATTACATGTCCTCAAGGAATTGAAAGACAAGGATATAAATATCAAAATGAGAATCAAAATGGTTACTTTCATCTAAAAGAAACTTTAGCGTATGATTATCAAACATTAGATTATGGATATGATTTCTACGCACCTCAAACTTTCAAAGATGACAAAGATAGAACAATCCTCATTGGTTGGATGGGTTTACCAGATAAAACACCAACACATCCTACAGTAAAAGATGGTTGGCAAATGGCTTTAACTCTTCCAAGAGAATTAAAGAATATTAATCATAACATCTACCAATATCCAATTGATGAAATATTATCTTTAAAGAAAAATGAAAGACAAGTAATCATTGATTCCACAAAAAAAGAATATGAAAAAGAATGTATGATTCATTATGAGAATCATCAACAAACATTTCATATCCAATGTAATCATTTAGTAATCAATTATGAAAATCATTTATTCTCATTATCTTTCTTAAATGATCAAACAGAAAGAAAAGAAAGATCATTAGAAATCAATGATATTCATGAACTAGATATATTCTTAGATTCATCTAGTATAGAAATCTTTATTAATCATGGTGAAAAAGCATTAACTTCTAGATACTATGATGATAAAGAACACTTAACAATTACAAGTAATCAACCATTAGAAATCACATATTCAGAAATGAATGCATTCGAATATATCGACTAACAAAGGAAGAAATTCCTTTGTTTTTTATAGTTTGCTAGAAAGAAAAGATTTTAATCGTTCATTCTTTGGATGTTCAAATATTTCTTCTGGTGTACCTTCTTCTCCAATCGTACCACCATCAATAAATA
>CAVFDO010000108.1:0-6508 GCA_963621095.1 bacterium | reverse complement strand
GAATATATTACGAAACTCAAAATGCGATTGCCAATCTACAAAACACAACGTGTTTTGTATTGGTATGAGGAAGGTGATCGTTACATCTATATTCCAAGAGGAAGATTAGAATTTTTAAAGCAAAAGATGCCAGATACAAAGTGGAATTATTCAAATGTTTGTTCTGAAGGAAAAACAATAGAAGTAAGTTTTAATGGTGCGATTCGTGAAGAACAACGCGAAGCGATAGAACGTTTGACAAGAGAAAATCTTGGAATCCTACAAGCGGATACTGGATGGGGTAAAACGGTTGCTGGCTTATATATGATTGCCTCCTTGAAAGTGAACACGTTGATTATTGTTTCTTCAACTTCAGTACAATTACAGTGGCTTAATAAAATCAAAACTTTTCTTGATTATGAAGGTGTTGGACAGAAGAAGGATCCATTTGTTGGAAGAATTGATGGGAAGAAAAAGGCTCCTTTAGGGAATATTGATGTTGCGATAGATAAATCATTGTCAAAGTATGTAAATCTAAAAGATTTGTTATCGCAATACGGAATGATTGTTGTAGATGAATGCCAACATATTGGGAGTGTAACTTTTGATACAATTCTAAGAAATGCACCAGTCAAAAGAGTATATGGATTATCCGCAACTCCAAAACGCACTGACGAACTAACAGGCGTTATTAAAATGTATTGTGGACCTATCAAAGCAATTGGAAAAACAAGAAAAGATAATTCTGTTAAGAAAGTTCTAGTACCTAGATATACAAATACTAGAATATTAGAAAAGAATTATTCTAATACTGAAATGTTGAAACAATTGAGTGAAGATAAAGCTAGGAATTATTTGATTTTTAAAGATATAACAAGTGAATATAATTCAGGAAGACAAATCATTGTATTAACAGAAAGAATGGATCATTTGAATATTTTAGAAGAAATGTTGGAAAAAACTTTAGAGAATGTTTTTGTAATCCATGGAAAAGTGACGAACAAAAAACGAGAAGAAATCATCGAGAAGATGAATTCTTTAGGAAATTCACCATTTGTATTGTTGGCAACATCGAAAAGTGTTGGAGAAGGATTTGATTTACCGTCTTTAAACACATTATTTCAGGTATTGCCGATTTCTGCAGATACGCGTGTAAATCAACATAGTGGTCGTATCGAAAGAGCGTATGAAAATAAAGATTTAATTAAAGTGTATGATTATGTTGATGAAGCAATTCCTATGGCAAAGTCAATGTACTACAAAAGATTGAAAGAATACCAGAAAAAAGGATACTACATTGAAGAAATGAATGTAGAAGAAAAGCTGGATCATGTTTTATTTGATGATAAAACTTATAATGAAAAACTATTGAATGATTTTTTGTCTGCCAAAAATGAAATTGTTATTTTTTCAGTGAATCCAATATTTAATGAATTTTATCAGTATTATGATTCATTATTAAAAGCTCATGAAAAAGGAATTCATATTCATTTTGTTGTGAATGAAGATATTGATGATAGAGTTTTGAAATATATGCAAGGTTTAGGTGGTAATGTCATATATTCTTCTTATATCAAAAAGATGATAGTGATTGATAAAAATATCGTTTGGAATTGCTCGGTAGATATATTTGGAAACAAAGAAAAAGATTCTTACTTTACAAGATATAATAGTGTAAAACTGAGTGATGAAATCCTGAGTGAAATAAATATTAAAAGAGAAGAAGTCAAAGAAGGTTTGTTTTTGTTGAAAGATGAAAGTGAATAAGTGTTGTACTTTGGAAAAGTAAATGATGTGAGATGAGGGTATACATGGAAAAATATTTAACAGAAAAAAATAAAAAAATAATACTTTTGATTGTGAAAGTGATGAGTATATTAGCTTGTTGTTTTTTCTTGAGAAGAGTCTTTACCAATATGGATAGACATAGCGGTACTTTTTTGAATGTTTATATTATTGTATTTGTATTAGCTTGTTTCTGTGTGCTACTTTATGCGTATTCTTGTTTTCGAAAAGTAAAGACAGAACGTATGTTTTTAGTGATTGCGGGATTGTTTGGTACGATTCTAATGATTTTATTGCCTGTAAGAGTTGCACCTGATGAAACAAAACATGCGATGACAAGTTATAAGATTTCAGATTGGATATTACAAGTTAATAAACCGAGTGATGATTTCTTTTGTATGCGTCAATGTGATGTGGATATGTTTGCGAATGATTGGAATCTAGAATGGGATCCTTCTTTACAATCATATGAAGAATATTATGAAAAGATATTGGCTACAAATGAAAATACAGAACTTGTTGAAATGGATTTATCAATGGGACTAGATTCAAGCTATCTAGCATATACATTTTCTTCCTTGGGAATTACAGTGGGTAGAGTGCTTGGACTTAATGCATTTATGACATTGATGATCGGAAGAATTTTTAATTTTGTTATGTATTTATTAATGATTTATTACGCTATTAAAATCATTCCAATTGGAAAACAATTGATGGCAACAATAGCGTTATTTCCTGTTGCCTTACAACAAGGTATGTCATATTCCTATGATTCTCCTATCATTGCAGCTTGTTTATTTTTAATAGCTTGTGCAATTCATTGCTATTATCAAGGATTAGATGGAGTCAAACATAAAAAGATATTTTGTTTCATGTGGTTATTACTAGCGTTATTTATTATCTATGTGAAATCACATGCGTATATTTTTGTGAGTTTGTTATCTGCAATTGCGATATTAAAATATTTTGGATGTTTGAATAAAACAGTGATGAAATGGATTTATCGTATTATTCTAGTGATTGTTTTATGTATTGCTGTGATTGGTATTTGTGATAAATTCATTGGAATTCCTAAACTAATGACGGAAGATACAACTGCAGAAATCTATTCCTTTGCGTGGGTCATCAATCATCCTTATCTAACAGCATGTTTGTATTTAAATACTTTTATACAATTAGGTTCATTCTATTATACGACAATGATATCTGCTGCATTAGGGTGGTTGAATTTGATGATGCCATATAAGGTGCTGTTTGTGTATTCATGTATCTTAGTTTTTAATCTAATGAAACGAGATAATGAGAAGTATGAGATGGATGGTGTTCTGAGACTTTTCTCATGTGGTGCATTTGTTGTGACGCTACTATGTATTATGTTGGGATTGTTGATTGGTTGGACACCTGTTGGTCAAGGGACAGTTGGTGGTGTGCAAGGTAGATACTTGATTCCAGTGGTATTTCTTTTGTTGATTGCATTTAGAATGAATAAAATAACAATTCCAAATAAGTTAGACATTTTATGTAATGCAGGAATGATTTGTGGACTTTTATCAGTGATGAATGTATTGTTGAATCGTTTCTAATTGCGTAAATAGCACATTATTGTAAAATATCATGGTTGAATTAGGGGAAAAGAGAATGAAGAAATTACTATTATTTGTTTTATCTATATTCATGATGGTAGAGATGCAATTACAACCAGTAATGGCAACTAATGATGAAGAATCTCAGACGATTGAAGTTTCTTCTGAAGAAGAATCAGAAGAAATAAAAGAAGTTGTTGAAGAAAAACAAGAAACTGAAGCAACTGAATCAGAAGAACAACCTTCAGAAAGTGAAACTTCAGAAGAAAAAGTTGAAGAAGCTGCTGAAGTACAAGCAACTACAACTCCAGAAGAATCTTTAGTAGAAGATACTTCTGAAGGGAATACAGATTCTGATATAGCTGTTATTAGCGAAGAGGAAGAACAAGGTAGTACAGGTGGAGATGGTGAAGAACAAACACAATCTTATACTGAAATCCAAATGCATCGTTTATATAATCCTTATTCTGGTGAACATTTCTATACAGGAAGCTATGATGAATTTGATCATCTTTGGAATTTAGGTTGGGAAGATGAAGGTATTGGATGGGTAGCTCCATCATATTCTGAATATCCTGTTTATCGTTTGTACAATGGGAATGCAGGAGAACATTTCTTTACGTTAAGTGCAAGTGAAAGAGATAACTTAGTAAAGAAGGGCTGGAATTATGAAGGTATTGGTTGGTACTCTGCAGGATCAGATTGGGAAGGTGCTGCACCGGTTTACCGTGAATATAATCCAAATGCATTTGCGAATAATCACAACTATACTATTGGTTTAAATGAGCATAACTATTTGGTGAGTATTGGATGGAAGAATGAAAATATTGGTTGGTATGCAGTAAACAATTATTCTGCCTCAGGCACAAGAGAACATCCAAAGCCAGCAACACCAACATATTATTCTCAAAGAGATCCAAGATGGTCCGGAGCAGTGTATAATGGATATAGCTTATATAGTACTGGTTGTGTTCCTACATCTGTAGCAATGGTAGTTGATGGATTCTTACATAACGGAGTAACGCCAAATGTTGCGGCAGATTATTTGGTTACAACTGGTGAATTCGCTGGAAGAAAACATGGTGGATCTGGTTTGGCAATCAAATATGGTGCTGAACATTGGGGCCTAAGGACAACAGGCATCGATAACTACAATACATTAGTTGATTGTTTAAATGCTGGAAACATTGTTATCTTCCAAGTTGGTGCAGGTACTTTTACTTCTCGTGGTAGTACACACGCAATTGTTTTGTTTAGAAATTCTGATGGTAATACATGTGTATATGATCCATGGAATGCACATAATGGTTGGTACAGCATTTCGATGATTTGGAACCAGAGAAGTACAAGTAGTTATGACTGGACTGGTGGCTATGTTGGATATGGCATTTATCAATAGTGCCAAATGGTGAATGTATGAAAACGCGTAAGAATATCATTATTGGTTGTGTGATTGGTGTACTGTGTGCTTGTTTGGGTGTTGGAATCAATATGTATGTGAAGAATTCAAATACAACAAACCAAACAACTGTTAAAGTATTTACAGAAAGTAGTCTAAATGATTATCAAACATTAACATTGGAATATAGTAATTCTGAAGTTGATACTTTGAGCTATTTGAAAGATAAAAAAGATGCTTCTGTTTTTCCAACATCTATTTCATTACTTGAAGTTGGTGAAAAACAAATTACATATACAATTGGTGATGAAGTTATCAATTGTACATTTGTGATAAAAGATACGAAAGCACCTGTAATTACATTAAATAGTGATACTGTTGAAGTAGATGCATTAGATGGATTTGATTTGAATTCAAATGTGCAATCTGTAGAGGATCCTATAGATGGAACACTTGTTAAGTTTGAAACAGAGCCTGAAAAATTGACGGATTCAACAGATGGAAAAGTTTATGATACTGGATGGTATACTGTAACAAATGTAGATAACACAGTAACAGTACATGCAAGTGATAATCATGGAAATACTACAGAACAAACCTATACAATCCAAGTGAAAGAATCTAAAGATACAGAAACACATATGTATTCTTATCAACTTGTAGATTTATCTGGAATGGAAGATGAATCTAATTGGCAAGAAATTGATTCGAATGATTGGTATTATTCTGCTTGCTCTTATCATAGTAGTAAATATCAAACAGTAGATGAAGCTTTACAAGATGTTGTGAATCATGAAGCGTCTATTGGGAATACAGATGATGTAGAAAATGAAGCACGCATATTCTGCGTAAAAAACTCTGAAGGTAAAGTGCTTTATTATCAAGCGGGTTTCGAAGAATAGGTATTGTGAAAAAAAAGGGATTGTGATATCCTAATTACGCACTTTCTTTATGCACGTATAGAGGCATAAGGCAGAAGGGAGATTTGAATAACATGAAAAACGGAATTCATCCAAATTATTACAAGACTAAGGTAGTATGTACATCTTGTGGTGCAGAATTTGAAACAGGTTCTACACAAAAGGAAATCAAGGTTGATACATGTTCTAACTGTCATCCTTTCTACACAGGTAGACAGAGATTCGCTGCTGCTGCAGGTCAAGTTGAAAAGTTCAATAAGAAATACGGACTTAAGTAAGAAGATTGAGACTAAGAAATTATTCTTAGTCTTTTCTTTTGTTGTTTTGAGAATTTATAAGCGATATAAGAACAAAAATTAATATTTCTTTTATTCTTGTGAATATTATTTTGGCACCAATCTAGAAAAGTGCCGAAATAATTCACTTTGAATGAAAAAATAATTTTATAAAACAAATAAAAAGATGATGCAAAAAACAAGAAAATAGCCATTTATGCTTTTGAAATGAGAAAAAATCTCTAAATAAAGAAATTTAATTGATGAATTTGTGGCTGATACGTATTCTATAGAT
The DNA here is from genome assembly GCA_963621095.1 of bacterium. GTDB lineage: Bacteria > Bacillota_I > Bacilli_A > Erysipelotrichales > Erysipelotrichaceae > Bulleidia. Next base: position 272 of record CAVFDO010000108.1, on the reverse strand, counting down.
AGAAATACTATAGAGGAAAGGAACAAGTTATGTTATTACGTTTATCAGTGGAGAATTACAAATCATTTGATCAAAGAGAAGAATTATCTTTGATTTCTTCCAGCAAGATTCAAACAAATAAAAATCATCGTTTAAAAATCAAACAGACAAATATTTTGGAGAATTTGTTTCCGCAACAAATGCATCAGATAAATCTAATTTAGTTAAGGTAGTTAGTTTTATTATTTAGGCAAGAATACCCTGACTGAAACTTTTTTCAGTCGGGGATGAAT
>CAVFDO010000107.1:0-6583 GCA_963621095.1 bacterium | reverse complement strand
CGTAATGCATATACAGTATTAAACTAAAGTGGTCGTGTAAAAACGAAACCAGAGGACGATGTGAACGCCCGTGTTGGAAGGAACTATGATGACAACTGAACATTATGGTAAACCGGATAACAGAAACCCCAACTGACTTGCATCAGCGGGTCAGTCGGGGTGATTCATCACATCTAAAGAAAAGAGATATAATTGGTAAAAAGGAAAGAAAACTATGCCATTTAGAATTATACGTAACGATATTACTAAGATGAAAACTCAAGCCATCGTAAATACCGCAAATCGTTTACCTGTAGTAGGAACTGGTTGTGATGAAGCTATTTACAAGGCTGCTGGATATAATGAACTTCTTCACTTTAGAAAAGAGCATATCGGTATTATCGAAGAAGGCAATTCTTTTATCACGCCTGGTTTCCAATTGAAATGCCAATATATCATTCACACTGTCAGTCCTCTTTATCAAAACGGAAACAATAATGAAGAAACAAAGCTCAGAAATTGTTATAAAAATAGTTTTAAACTTGCGAAAAGTAATGGCATCACTTCTATAGCATTTCCTTTGATTTCCACCGGTTCTTTCTTATTTCCAAAAGAAGAAGGAATGAGAATCGCTATTGATGAAATCAATCATTTCTTACTCCAAAATGAAATGGAAGTCTATTTAGTTGTATATGACGAAAGATCAAATGAACTCGCTAAAAAAATATTCCCGGATTTAAAATCATTTATTCAAAAAGTTCAAAATTCAACTCTACTACGTATGAATAGCTCTGTTATAGAGGAAGAGTATGAAGAAGAATATTTTGAAGAGAAATGTCTATTTAATCCCGATGAATTAAAAGATAGAATCTATCATGTATCAGATACCTTCTCAGAATATCTATTAGATTTGATCAAAGAAAAAGGATTATCTAATGTTGAAGTCTATACCAAAGCATTAGTAGATAAAAAAGTATTTTCTAAGATTAAAAACGATTCTGAATATCATCCAAACAAATTCACTGCCCTATCTCTATGTATCGGTGCAAGATTAAATTTAGAAGAAACTGAAGAACTTCTTACTAGAGCAGGTTATGCATTAAATCCAAGTGATATTACAGATATCGTATTCCAATATTATATAGAAAAACAAAAGTACAATATGATTGATATTCTCATCTATTTAGATGAATGTGGAATTCCAGTCAAGGTCGCCTAATAAGCGACCTTTTTTCTTTCCCTACATTGTATTCTTTAGACACAGAAAGGAGATCAAACATGACTGAACTAATTTATCAGCACGAACTCATCAAAGTATTTCAAGACACTGTACATCAATCAAACACATTGTACGCAAAAGAGACAGAAATACTAAAAAAAGAAACAAAGTTATATCAGAACATCCCTGTGTATCCATCTAAATCAACAACAAGTGATGTAGCATTCATTCATGGCGGAACAATTGAAATATCCAATCAATATTGTGATCGATATAAAGTTGCTGCACTAAATTTTGCGGATGGTGTAATGCCTGGAGGAATGGTTAAAGAAGGGGCTCTAACACAAGAAGAAAATATATGTAGATGTTCTAATCTTTACCAATCTCTTACAAGCGAAGCGTGTATAGAAGGATACTACAAAATCAACCAGCAACACTATCACTCTGGTCTATGTACAAATACAATCATCTATTCACCCAATGTCCTTGTATTCAAAGACGATAAGAATTTTTCACCAATTACACCAAAGCAGTACGACATCATTACGTGTCCTGCACCATCTTGTAAATTTACTTGTACTCAAGATGCAATGAATGTATATGAAACAAGAATAAAACAAATCTTATTATCAGCAATTATCAATCATGTAGATTGTTTGATATTAGGCGCTTGGGGATGCGGTGCTTTTGGGCAAGATAAAAAATTGATTTCTTTGGCATTTGTAAATGTATTAAATGAATATGCAGGATACTTTAAGAAAATTATTTTTGCGATAAAAGAAACACCAACGTTACATGACTCATCATACGATACATTCTTACAAATTTTCCAAACAAACTATAGAGGAAATACCCTCAAAGGAGACAAATAATATGAAAAACAAAACAACTGAAATTGTATTTATTTTAGATAGAAGTGGATCAATGGCCGGATTAGAAGAAGATACAATTGGTGGCTTTAATTCCATGATTGAAAGACAAAAGAAGGAAGATGGAGAAGCCTATGTATCTACAGTACTATTTAACCATAAAAGCAAAGTAATTCATGATAGACAACCTATCACTAATATTAATTCATTAGATAAAACAACTTACTATGTTTCAGGATCCACAGCCCTACTTGACGCAATCGGGAATTCTATCCAACATATCAAACAAGTTCATAAACATCTAAAAAAAGATTCACGTCCAGATAAAACAATTTTCTTCATCACAACAGATGGCTTAGAAAACGCAAGTGTGAAATATTCTTATCCAAAAATCAAGAAAATAATTGAAGCACAGCAAGAAAAAGAGCATTGGGAATTTATTTTTCTAGGTGCAAATATAGATTCTATCCAAGAAGCAAACAAAATGGGAATTCGTAAAGATCGTACATTTGATTACTATTGCGATGATATTGGCACAAAGAAAAACTTCAATGCCATTTCCAATGTATTAACTAAATTTAGAAGTGATATGGATGAAGAAGAAATAGACGAATCTATTCTCCAAGAATTCTCAAAAGTTAAAGAATATTATAAAAGCAAACACAACATTTAAAATCCAAAGCAAATGAAATATACCTAATATTTATTAACAACATTTTTAAACCATCTAGCTGGTTCAACAAAAAAATAAAACAGCACCATATGGATACTGTCATAGTAATTGTAATTCTTTATTCCAGTTCTATCGTAATAGGAGTTTTTATATATTAAGTGTTATTTGATGAGATAGAAAAGGAGAAATCTGTAGTGAAATACATTATTTATTCCAACTCAATTTCTCCTTCTATTCATCAATTATTAGAAGAGTTCTTCCCTAAGGACTTCTTTCACTCTATTATCAGATTCTTTTTTCATATGAGTGAAATTGATGGTACAATTTTTATTCTTACGAATGACTGTAACCAGATCTTCAGTGATGAAAGAATCATATACAGAATTCAAAACTCTACCAATCAATTCACTACGTTTCGCATCAGGAAATTCATTTAAAATCTTAGCGTATTCTTTGCGAATGATCGGTTCTGTGATGTATTCATTAGCGACCTTTTCTTCAAACTCGCCAAATTTCACGTTATGATTTTTCGTGCGTAATTTTTGTTTTTTATTGAAGAATTCTTCAGATACGATTTTGCCCCATACAACATGTCCCCACTTATTTTTGTAGTTGTAATTTTTTGCGATAACGCCTTCTGGTGTACAACCTTCCGGCATCAAATAATGAGTCTTACTAATACAAGCAGCTACTTCTTCAATAGTAGGATTTTCAAGTCGAGCAATTTCTGGAATGAATGTAAGTCCAAATTCTTTGAGCATTGGAACGTACTCATCATAGGATAAATATCTTCCATCGTTGTCATTCAACTCAAATACATCAAAGATATAGAATTTCCTCCATGCATCAGATTCATATGTTCTGATTGTATGAGGCACAAGATACTCCCCAAACAAATAATGATTTGGATGTTTCTTAAGATATGCCAATACCTTTTCGTCCTCTTTTTCCATCGCATAGAATCCTTGATTATCAGCAATCAAAGAAAGCTCTTTTTTTCTGGATCCAGCATGTAGCTCACCATCTCCGCCAAGCCACACAACACTACATGTTCCATCAATCTTTGGTTGAATTGTTACTGTACCATTAAGCACACCTTCACATTCTTCACGTCCTAATTTTTCAATATGTTGATAAGATTTGTATTCCATTATCTTCCCTCCTTTGTACCATCGCATCCGATTTGTTTTGCTTCTTGTTTTCTTTTAATAATCTTGTTTTTGATATTGGGTTTAATCATATCTTCTTTTCCTCCTAGTGGCATTATTATATAGCTAGGAGAAAAAGTTACTGTACCAAAAACGGTACAATAACTTTTTTCTTTTCAAGTAAGATTATTATTTACACATTCATACAATTATCGACTCAAGAATTATTTGATACAACATTTCACTTATTTTTGAAGCTAACTATAACAACAATGGTGACTTAAAACGAAAAACAAAGCAAGGAAAGATGTGGGACAAACTGTTACATCACAAAATGAATATTTATTTGATCCTTCTAACATAGTTATTGGTAAAGAAAAAGTCATCAAAGTTTTGTACTCTGTTAACTGCGAAATCAAGAGAGGTGCAAAACATGATGACAAGAAATAAGTTAATAAAAAATTTGATTGGTGTCAATGATATAAAGATAAATGATGTTAATTTTGTTATGAAAGATAATGGTGTTAAGAAGGTTATTGTGAATGTAGAACCATTTAAGAATAAACAACAACGTTGTCCTTTTTGTAAAGATGGAAAGAAACTCCCAAAATATGATTCTTGTTCAGATTGTAAATCTTGGAGAGGATTGGACTGTGGTGGAATTTTAGTTGAATTACAAAGTAACACTGTAAGCGTCAAATAATAACCGTCTCTAAAAACATCTCCAATCTCGGATAATCATATTCAAGAAAGGAGATGTTTTTTGAAGGAAGAAACCAAAAATCTATTTATTTTTTATAGAAACGAAAATCACAACAATCGCCATCATAACCAAGAGTTTTAGTTCTAGAAAATCCAATCTTCTTTAGGTCACCATAAGTAACATCATCAACATCACAAAATAGCTTGCATAAATCAGCGCAATCATTTTCTACACAAGCATCATGCCATAGACATTTTTTGATAGTTACATTGTAATAGTCTTTCCCTTTTTGAGTTTCACTAACTTGCAAGTCGGTAGTCTTCATTATTTTTAAGAAGATATTACTGTAAAGATAGTAGAATCCAGGAACTTTTTCCATTTTTGATGTAGAGGCATGCTTTTCCTTAGCAATCACATCAATCATATATTTTCTTAGTATTTCATTTACGTTTGTATAACCTAATTCTATTAAAGCTTTATATAAAGCAATTCTTGGATAGATAGTTTGGTTTAATGTTTTTATTTGATTCTTTGACTTATTTTTAGTATTAGAAATAATTGAATCTAATATTTTTTCTTGTTTATGAAAAACAATTTCACCATTTTCTTTACCTAAATAGTCTATTAGGAATTTATTAATCTTTGCTTCTTGTTTTATTTTCATATTCTTCTCCAAAATAGATTATTAACTTATAGAAATCACCAAAGCCCGCTAAAGAATCGATTCGTAGCAATAAATTTTTGCCTTAATCTCTTTGAAGCTCATTGAAATGTCAGTGGCGTGCTCCTAGATTTCTAATAATCAATAGTTATCATTTACCGCTAGCCATCAAGCTCTATTATTCCAATAGAACTCGTACGTTCCAGGAGATTCCCTTATCTATTCCGACGATCTTTTCCAGTGCGAATATAATAATCACTTTTATCTTTATACATCAGCCTTTCAGCTTCGGTTACCAAATGCATTATTTCCTTACCTGGCCCTTCTGCGCATCCTGAGGATGCTTGATCTGCCATTTCTATTTTCATTTTCTTATATTGGCTTTCAAAAATTGTCTTATCTGAACAAAGAATTATAAACTCATCTCCACTTATCCGGAATATGTATTCTTGCTTAAAATACAGTCTAAGCAATTGAGCAAAACGAGCAATCATCGCATCACCAGCTTTATGACCTAATGTATCATTCGTCTGCTTTAGACCATTTAGATCCATAAAAGCAACACCAATCCACTCTTCATTTTGTTTTAAATCAAGTTCAAGCTCATAAGCTCTTCGATTTCTAAGACCAGTAAGAGTATCTGTACTTGATATTTCATCCAAAAGTTCTGCTCTAGTCCGTGCCTCACTTACTTCTATGTTCTGTAACATAATGTAAAGAAGTATCAGCCCACACATAATTCCAGCCTGCCCTGAAGTAACGCCGTAAAATATCGATTGTAGTATGGTAGCAATAGTAGGCAAAATCACAAAAAGCATTATTGCACGTTTTTCTCTACGCTCTGCTTTTGTGAAAGGAGCCACAATCGAAGGAATCAACTCAAAAGCGTACATAATTATCCAATGTAAGACCATTAAATCACCTCTGTGGTAAAGATTTTTTGCATCTATTGTAAATATCCATTCATTAAACGGAGCAGTGAGTATCAGAATACAATCAACCAAAACGACTACATTCACAAGCGCCAAAAGTTTCTTATTTAATTTTCCAGTCAAAACTTGCATGCTATATATTATCCAAAAGTAGCCAATAAAACTCTGGCTTAACATGAACACACTATTGGAAATCCAGAGTATTATATTAGTTCCCGCAAATTTTGCACCTCTAAATAAGCCCGAGAAAAGATCAGAAGCACATAGGATCATAGTCAGTATCAGCATGATTTTATAATATTCGCTTCTTTTGCTCTCGATTTTTCTTCCTGGAAGACTCCCTAATAGTAAAGCAAGAACAACAATACATATTAAATTAACTTCAACATAGTATATAGC
>CAVFDO010000106.1:0-6599 GCA_963621095.1 bacterium | reverse complement strand
TCTTGATCCAATTCATTCATTTTCGTGTAATCTTGATAAAATTCTGGTTCAAATCTTAATGCTCGCATATCTTCTAGTTCTGCTTCTTTTTCTGTGATTTGTTTTTCTAATTTAGCGATTTCTCTTCTACGTGCTTCTGGTGAAATCTGTCTTCTTGTTTTTTCTGAAGAGGATTCTTGTTGTTCGTGTTTTTCATCAAATAGTGGTTTTGCCTCATCTGATTCCATATATTCATCATATGTTTGATTGATAAATTCTGCTTTGCCATCTTCAAAGCGAATCAAACCTGTTGCGAGTTGTTGTATAAAATAACGATCATGACTCACAAATAATACAGAACCTGTAAATCCTTTTAAGGATTCTTCTAATGCTTCTTTACCAGGAATATCCAAATGGTTTGTAGGTTCATCTAAAATCAATAAATTTGAATGTTCGAGTAAAAGTTTCGCAAAAGATAATCTCACTTTTTCTCCACCAGATAATACATTCACTTGTTTAAATACATCATCTGCGCTGAATAAAAACTGTCCTAATACACTTCTTACTTCTGTTCTATCTAGTTCTGGATATGCATCCCATAACTCTTCTAAAACTGTTTTATTCGAAGAAAACTGTGCTAATTGTTGATCAAAATATCCTTTTTCAATTTGATGACCAAACAAATAAGAGCCACCTAATGATGGAATGATTTCCATCAATGTCTTCACAAAAGTGGATTTACCAGTACCATTTGGACCAATGATTGCGATACGATCACCACGTCTCATCTTCATAGAAACTTCTGTTAGTACATGATCATATCCAATCTTCAAATGATCTGTTTCTAAAACTTTTTCTCCTCCTTTTATGGCTGGAGTAAAGTGAGCATGGAAAGTTTTTGTATTAACTTGATCTACAGATATTTTTTCCATTCGATCTAAATATTTAATCTTGGATTGCGCAAAAGCAGCTTTACTACTTTTATAGCGGAATTTTTCAATGAGATTTTGTAATCTTTCGATATCTTTTTGTTGTCTTAAATAAGCACTTTGTTGTCTTTCTAAATCATTATCACGTTGTACAGTGAATGATGAATAATTTCCTGCATAACGTTTCATCTTTCCAAATTCCATATTATATACAGCGTCTACTGTATGATCTAAAAACATACGGTCATGAGAAACAATAACAACTGCCTTTGGATAATTCTTAACGTATCCTTCTAACCATTCAATTGCGTCAATATCTAAATGGTTTGTAGGTTCATCTAATAAAAGAATATCTGGTTTGGATAATAATAGACGTACAAACGCAATTCTTGTTTTCTGTCCACCTGAAAAAGTCCCTATAACTTTGTGTAAATCTTCTATGTCAAATCCAAAACGTGTAAAAACTGTTTTCATTTCTGATTCCCAGTTATACCCATTCATCGCTTCAAATTTTTCTTGTAGATTTGCATATTGATTCATGACTTTCTCAGAATAATCTGTAGCCATTTTTTCTTCTAAAACATTCATTTGTTTTTGTAAGGCAAAAAGAGGTTCATAGATTGTCATCAGTTCTTGTTCAACTGTCCAATCATCATGTTCCAAAACTTTCTGTGCCAAATAACCAATGACAGTACCACTCTGCATACTGATAGAACCTTTATCAAATTGTTCTTCTCCACACATGCATCTTAAAAATGTTGTTTTCCCACAACCATTTCTGCCTACAATAGCTATTTTTTCTGTGCCACGAATTTCAAAATTAATATCTTCAAATACTGTATCGGCACCATAGTATTTTGAAGCTTTTGATATTGCATATAACATAATTTTTTCCTAAAAAAGGAATGGAAGAAAGTAATCACCCATTCCTAAAATATTTTTAAAAGTTTAAATTTCTTGGTGTTCTAGCGAATGGAATAACATCACGAATGTTTTCCATACCTGTAACATACATAACAAGTCTTTCAAATCCTAGACCAAATCCTGCATGTTGGCATCCACCATATCTTCTTAAATCTAGATACCATTGATAATGTTCTTTGTTCATTCCTAGTTCATCCATACGTGCTTCTAAAACATCTAATCTTTCTTCACGTTGAGAACCACCAACAAGTTCACCTACTCCAGGAACAAGACAGTCTACAGCCGCAACTGTTTTACCATCATCATTCTGGCGCATATAGAACGCTTTGATATCTTTTGGATAATCTGTTAAGAATACAGGTCCCTTTACAACTTTCTCTGTTAAATACCTTTCATGTTCTGTCATGAGGTCCATGCCCCATTCAATTTTAGAATTTTCAAACTTAACACCGTCTTCAACAGCTTTCTTTAGAATTTCAATTCCTTCTGTATAAGGCATTCTTCTGAATTCACTGTTACGAACATGATTTAATCTTTCTTCAAGTGTTGTATCAATTCTTTCGTTGAAGAACTTCATTTCTTCAGGACATGTTTCATAAACATAATCAATACAGTACTTGATCATATCTTCAATGACATCCATATCAAAATCTAAATCCGCAAATGCCATTTCAGGTTCAATCATCCAGAACTCAGCTAAATGGTTTGTTGTATTTGAATTTTCAGCTCTAAATGTTGGTCCAAATGTATAAACATCTCTAAAAGCTAACGCAAATGCTTCTGCTTGTAGTTGTCCAGATACTGTTAAAGAAGCATGTTTTCCAAAGAAGTCTTCTTCATATTTTCCATCTTCTCTAGTAGTAACTGTAAATGTTTCACCAGCACCTTCCGCATCAGCACCTGTAATTTCAGGTGTATGTACATATACAAATCCTTGTTCTTGGAAAAATGTATGAATAGCCATAGCCAATGCACTTCTTACTCTAAAAACTGCAGAGAAAGTATTTGTACGTGGACGTAAATGTCCAATTTCTCTTAAATATTCAAAAGAATGTCTCTTCTTTTGTAAAGGATATGTAGAATCACAAGCTCCTTCCAAGTTGATTTCAGTTGCTTGAATTTCAAATGGTTGTTTAGCTTCAGGAGTCAAAACAAACTTACCAATAACAGATACAGCAGTTCCTGTTAAATATTTACCTACTTCTTCATAATTAGAAAGTGTGTCAGCAGTATAAACGATTTGTGCATTTTGATAATATGTTCCATCATTTAATGCGATAAAAGATACATTTTTACCTGAACGATTAGAACGTACCCATCCTTGTAATTGAACATATTCAACTTGATCTTTTTCAAATTCTGTTATTCCTGTAGCAGTGAGTCTATATAACTCACGAATACTCATTTCTGTTGGCATATTAATTCCCCTTATTCTTTTAGTCTTTCATTGCGTTTGTTTCAAACACAAGCTCTTGGATGCTACTAACGACATCCACTTGTTTTACATATACTCCTTGTGGAACTGAAAAATGATCCACTGCGAAGCTTACAAAACCTTTAATTCCTTGTTCAACAAGTAAATCAACAGTTTCTTGTACATTTTTAGAAATACATAGAATCGCAATTCTACATCCTTTTGGCATTTTCTCTGAAAGTTCGTTTAAATTATAAACTGGAACTGAAGCACCATGTACGCTTTCAGGATATAAGTCAAATGCGCACACAATTTCCCCTACGACATGGTTCCATTTGTTATAGTTCAACAATGCTTTACCTAAGTTTCCTGCCCCAATAAGAACGATCTTTTCATCGAAATTCACACCTAGTTCATCAGAAAACTTTTTGATTAAATCATCCACATTGTAACCATATCCTTGTTTTCCTAAACTTCCAAGAAACGAAAAATCTCTACGAATCGTTGTAGATTCAATAGAAACATAATCCGCTAATTGCTTAGACATGATTTTCGTCGTGCCTTCTGCTTTCAGTTTTCTTAAAGCTTTTAGATATACTGGATATCTTTGTAATGTTGCCTTTGGTACTTTTCTTTCAGTTATCATCTTCATCACCTGTTAATTATTTTAACACCGAATAGAAACTTTGTGAAAAAATTATAGATATTATTAAATATTTTCACCTGGCATTAATAATGATGGATCTGCACAAACATCAAATCCACAGCGAATTCCATGCTTATAAGCAATATAACCTGTAGCACCTATCATAGATGCATTATCTGTACAATATTTGATTGGTGGTTGAGATAATTCAATATTAGGATACTTCTTCATCTCTTCTTCTAACATCACTCTTAGTCTTGAATTAGCTGCAACACCACCAGCAGTTACTACCATTTTAGGTTGTAATTCTTTTACAGCGTTCATTGTTTTAGAAACCATGAGTCCTAATGCTGTTTCTTGGAATGCATAGGCTACATCTTCTTTCACAATTGGATTACCAGCTTTTTCTTCACGTTGGATCAATTGTAAGACAGCTGTTTTTAAACCAGAAAATGAAAAATCATATGGTGTATCTACTTTTGGTGTTGGTAAATGATAATGTTCTTTTCCAAGTTTTGCCATCTTATCAATGACAGGTCCCCCAGGATAGCCAGTGCCTAATACTCTAGATACTTTGTCATAAGCTTCTCCGATTGCATCATCTCTTGTTTCACCAATGACTTTAAAATCATATTCTGTTTCCATCCAAACAAGTTGTGAATGTCCACCACTAATAACCAAAGCTAATAATGGGAATTGTAAATCATGATCTAACGCAAAACGATTTGCGTAAATATGACCAGTCATGTGATTGACTGGAACAAGTGGTTTATGGAATTCCCAAGCTAAAGTTTTTGCCGCTTGCACACCAACATGTAAAGAACCAATCAAACCAGGACCTTGTGTAAATGTAATCGCATCAATATCATCCATTGTTACATTTGCTTGTTGGATAGCTTCTGTAATTACAGTAGAAACGTTTTCTACATGAATTCTACTCGCAACTTCAGGAACGACGCCCCCAAATTTTGTATGTACGTTAATTTGTGAAGAAACAACATTAGAAAGAATTTCTTTTCCATCCTTTACTATCGCACAAGCTGTTTCATCACAACTACTTTCTATCGCTAATAACATCGTCATAAAATGACCTCCATTAATTTTTATACATTAAATATGCATCTTCACCATCTTCGTAATAATTCTTACGAGATGAAACAATTTTAAATCCGAATTTTTCATATAAATGAATTGCGTTTTCATTTGACATACGAACCTCTAATGTAAATTCTTCACAACAACTCTTTTTAACTAATTGATCTATGAATTCCATCATTTGTGTTCCAATACCCTCATGTTGATGGAGTTTTGATACACCAATATTCGCTATTTCTGCGTTTTCATACGCAATCAATAAATCAAAATATCCTACAATTTCATCATCTATTTCATATACATACAAACACGCATATGGATTTTTGTTCATTTCATCAATAAACATTTGTTCTGTCCAAGCATCTTCTAAAAATAATTCTTTTTCTAATTTTAAGACAGAAATTATATCTTTTTCGTTAGCTTTTCTAATCATAATCATTATTTTTGAGGTAAATATGATTCAGAAGATTTTAAATATTCTGGTACAACTAAATGTACATTATCACATAATTCCCATTTCTCTTTCAATTCTTTAAAATTCTCAACAATATCAGGCCACTTATCTTCTTTACCTACTAAACTACCGTCACCAATGACTTCTTCATCCTCAATATTTAATTCAGAAATTTCAATTACCTGCTCTTTATCTACTAAATTTCCATTTTTAAATAGCGCAGTATAAACACGTTTTCCACGCGCATCCATGACTACTCTACAATCCTTCTTACCTGCATATAAAAGTAAAGTAGAAAGTGTGTAGATAGGTAAATTACGCATAGCACAGAAAACCTTAGCTACAGTCATCGCAATTCTGACACCTGTATAAGAACCAGGTCCTTTTGAGATAACAACTTGATCAATATCTTCTGGTTTTAATTGTAAAGAATCCATAAGTTCTATTAATTTAGGAAATAATTCTTCACTCTGTTTTTTCCAACACTTTTCTTGTAATTTACCAATGACTGTATCATCTTTCATTAAACCAATCACAAGCCATGTATGACTTGTATCCATACATAAAGTAATCATTTTAAATCCTCCAACAATTTATCATATTCATCACCATGTGCTATAAAATGAAATTCTCTACTTCCATCTTCTAATAAATGAATAGAAATCATCAAATAATTATCTGGAATTAAATACTTCATAAATTGTGACCATTCAATTACAGTTAATCCATCATCATAAAAATATTCATCGAATCCAAGATCTTGTTCAATGCCTTCCATACGATACGCATCAATATGATATAGATTCATTCTTCCACCATGATATATTTTTTGAATTGTAAATGTTGGTGAAGTTACATTTCTTTGAATTCCTAAACCTTTCGCAATACCTTGTGTTAATGTAGTCTTTCCAGCACCTAAATCACCATCTAATAAAATAACCATATTTGCTTGAACGAAACTACCAATTTTATTACCTAATAAATGTGTTTGTTCTGTTGAATTTGTTTTTATTTTTAATTCATTCATATTATTGCCTCGCTGAGGTATTATACATCCAAATAAGTTTGATATAAAGCAGAATATTTGATGTAGAAAACACAAAAAAAAAAGAGAAGCTTGTGCTTCTCAAGAAATACCTGGCAACGTGCTCGATTCAC
>CAVFDO010000105.1:0-6625 GCA_963621095.1 bacterium | reverse complement strand
CTTTTTTTTAGAAAAGATAGAGATTATTCATCTCTATCATCTTCGTTTGCATAAAATTTTAATTCATAAGAATCTTGTTTGAACATTTCAGTATCTTCTCGTGTTAAGAAGTGCTGTTTGTTTAAAACAGGTTCTTTTTTTGTTTCTTTCTTCTTGTCTTTTTCCATTAGATTAAAGCTTTACGAATGATATTTCCTTCTCTTTCTGGAGAAACAGATACAAGGGAAACAGATGTTCCAGTATATTCTTCAATGAATTCAACATATTTTCTACAATTTTCTGGAAGATCTTCATAGTTTCTAACAGTAGAAATATCTTCTTTCCAACCATCAAAAACTTTCCAAATAGGTTTACATTCACCATATGCTTTTAAAGATGCAGGAACATAATTGATTTGTTTTCCATTCATTTCATAACCAATGCAAACTGGAATCTTATCATAGCCAGAAAGAATATCGATTTTTGTGATGGCAATATCTGTTAGTCCATTGATTCTAACAGCTTGTTTTACAACCGGAAGATCTAACCAACCACATCTTCTTGGTCTACCAGTCGTAGCACCAAATTCAAAGCCTTTTTGTCTAAGTTCTTCACCTTGCTCATCTAATAATTCTGTAATGAATGGTCCTTCACCAACACGTGTAGAATATGCTTTTACAATACCAATGATACGTGTTAATGATTGAGGAGGTACGCCAGCGCCTTCTAGTACACCGGCAGAAGTAGGAGAGGATGAAGTAACGAAAGGATATGTACCATAGTTGATATCTAACATATTAGCTTGAGCACCTTCAAATAAGACAACTTTATCTTGTTCTAAAGCTTCATTGACTAAAGAAACAGAATCACAAATCATAGGTAATAGTTTTTCTCTTAACTCTTTGAATTGTGCGACCATTTCATCATAATCGAATGGTTCACCGCCATATACTTTTTCAATTTCAGCATTCTTGATTTCTAATGTACTCTTTAATTTTTCTTGGAATACATCCCAATCTTGTAAATCACAAACACGAATACCAATTCTTGAATATTTATCAGAATAACATGGTCCAATACCATTCTTTGTAGTACCAACTTTATATTTACCACCACGAGCTTCAATCAATTCATCTAAACGAACATGATATGGCATTAATAATTGTGTACGATCTGAAATTCTTAAATGATCACATGTTAATCCTTGTTCTTCTAATTGTTTTACTTCTTCAAATAAAACGAAAGGGTTTAATACAACACCTGGTCCAATTACACAAAGTGCATCTTTATTTAAAATTCCAGAAGGTAATAAATGAAGTACTGTTTTCTTGCCATTTACTACAACTGTATGACCTGCATTGTTTCCACCTTGATAACGCACAACCATATCAACATGCTTACCTAACAAGTCTACAACTTTGCCTTTACCTTCATCGCCCCATTGTGCACCAACTACAACATATCCTGACATATTAATTTTTCCTCCAACACATACGTGAAATATTTTATCATATTTCATATGCTTGAAATGTTATATTTATAATATTCCTAATATTATTTAAAGCACTTGTGTAAAATTCTTTCATTGCTTGTGTTAAAATAGGAAACAAGGAGTGTATTTTATGAGTGAAAGAAATAGTAAAGGAAAAACACCGGAAGATTATGGTTTTCATATGCCTAAAAAAAAGAATAGTTTTAAAATTGATTTAAACGAAAAATCTTCTGTAAAGAAAATTATTGGCGTTGTTAGTGGAAAAGGTGGTGTAGGTAAATCTTTTGTTACAAGCATGTTAGCTAGTGAAACCGCAAGAAGAGGATATCGTGTTGCGGTATTAGATGGAGATATTACAGGACCTTCTCAAACAAAAGCTTTTGGAATCCATGATAAAGCGATGGGAGATGGCAAACTTATTTATCCATATATTACAAAGAATGGCATTCAAGTCATTTCTACAAATATGATTTTAGATACAGATGAAACGCCTGTTATTTGGAGAGGACCAATGGTCGCAAATATCTTGAAACAATTCTATACAGATGTTGTATGGGAAGATGTTGATTATATGTTTGTGGATATGCCTCCAGGAACAAGTGATGTACCTTTAACAGCATTTCAATCATTTCCGTTAGATGGAATTGTTGTTGTAACAAGTCCACAAGAACTTGTCTCAATGGTTGTTGAAAAAGCAATTAACATGGCAAATCAAATGAATATCAATGTATTAGGTTTAGTAGAAAATATGAGCTATGTTGAATGCCCAAATTGTAATGAAAAAATTGAAATTTTTGGTAAGAGTCATATTCAAGAAGTTGCCAGCAAATATAACTTACCTGTATTAGCGAAAATTCCAATGAGACAAGCTATTTCATCTAGTGCAGATGAAGGTACGATGGAAGATCTTGAAGTAGATGAAATTAAAAAAGCTGTAGATTATATTTTATCTAATTCAGCTATTTCTCGATAAACGTTCACATAAGATTCACAGTCATTTTTTAATATTTTTTTTGTAGAGGATAAGAGTATGACAAGAATATTGATTACAGATGATGAAGCAAAGATTCGTTCTTTAATTGCGAAATATGCAGCACATGAAGGTTTTGAAACAGAAGAAGCTTGTAATGGGATGGAAGCTGTAGAAAAGTGCGAAAAAAATACATATGATTTAGTTATCATGGATATTATGATGCCTGAACTAGATGGCTTTTCTGCAGTCAAAGAAATCAAGAAAACACAACCAGATATGCCATTTATTATGCTGAGTGCATTAGGTGAAGAATATGATAAGATTCATGGATTTGATCTAGGTGTAGATGATTATGTTGTTAAACCTTTCTCAACAAAAGAATTAATGATGCGCATTCAAGCAATCTTAAAAAGAACAAAATCTTCTGAATCCAATTCAGAGAAATTTAGTGTTGAAGATCTTATGATTGATTATTCTGCTCGTACAGTAACAATCAAAGGTGAAAGAGTACAATTATCTCCAAAAGAATATGAATTATTAACATATTTAGCGAAGAATCAAGGAATTGCTTTAACAAGAGAACAACTATTAAGTAATGTTTGGGGCTATGATTTCTTTGGGGATGATCGTACGTTAGATACACATATTAAACTATTAAGACGTAATCTAGGTGATTATGCGAAATATATCGTTACATTGAGAGGCGTAGGTTATCGTTTTGAAAAAGCTGATTAGTTTGAAATGGGAAATTGGAAAATATTTAATTATATTTTCTGTGTTGACAAGCGCTGTTGTATTCTTGTTTCAATTTGTTTTATTAGAACCAATGTATGAAGCAAATAAAATTAAAAGTATACAAAGTGTAGGAGAATATGTAGAAAAGTCTATTGAAAGTGATCATTTAGATGATTTTGTTGATTTCATACAATCACAATCTGATACTTGTATCATGGTCTATCAAGCAAATTCAACAGATGGGACACAATCTGGTATTGGTAATAAAGGCTGTATGATTTCTTCGATTACGAATTCTCAACGTGCAAAGTTTATTTCTCAAGCAATCGCAAATGAAAATCATACATATCTCGCTAGAGTTACTAGCAAATCTAGTGATTTTGGGATGGAAGAATCAAATGGCACATACTTTGATACTATCGTATATACAAAAGTAGTTAGTACAAATCCTAATTCTATCATTATGGTTTCAGGTAATATAACACCAGTTAATACAACAACTGAAACACTTGCTTCACAAATGCGTTATATAGGATTATTTATGATTCTTTCTGTAGCGATATTGACGTGGATCATGTATAAACGTATCGCAAAACCAATTATTGGTATAACACAAAATGCGAAAGAACTACCTAAAGGAACCTATTCGTTAGATCCTAAGACAAATCGTTATAAAGAAGCAGCTGATTTAAATACAACTCTTGTACAAGCAGCTTCTGACATTCAAAAAGCAGATAAAGCGAAACGAGATCTCATTTCAAATGTTTCTCATGATTTAAGAACACCGTTGACTATGATTAGTGGGTATGGTGAAATGATGATTGATTTACCTGAAGAAAAAACAGATGAAAATATACAAGTTATTGTTGATGAATCAAAACGTTTAAATTCTTTGGTGAATGATTTATTAGACATGTCTCGTTTACAAGATGGAAGAATTACTTTAAATAAAGAAATCTTTGATATTACGCAATTATTAAAAACACAACTCCAAAAATATGAAGTTTATATTCTACAAGAAGGCTATCAAATTGATAAAGAGTTATGTGATTCTATTTATGTAGATGCAGATGCAAAACGTATTGGACAAGTATTTAATAACTTCATGAATAACGCTGTCAATTATGGTGGTGAAGCTAAACATATAATCGTACGTGAAATTGATGGAAAAGATGCAGTTAGAATTGAAGTACAAGACTTTGGAGAAGGTATTGAGGAAGCAGACTTACCTAATATTTGGGATCGTTATTATAAAGTTGATAAAGAACATGTTCGTGTAGCGAATGGTTCTGGTATTGGCTTAAATATCGCAAAACAAGTATTAGATCTTCATCATGCAAAATATGGTGTAAATTCTAAAAAGAATCAAGGTTCAACATTTTGGTTTGAATTACAAAAAGTACAACAATAAAGGTATCTCATTTGGGATACCTTTATTCGTATATCACTTTTTGAAATAATTGTTCAAAGTCATACACTTTATCTTTGTTTGCTAAAAAGATATATGCATGAGAAAGT
Organism: bacterium; assembly: GCA_963621095.1. Classification (GTDB taxonomy): domain Bacteria; phylum Bacillota_I; class Bacilli_A; order Erysipelotrichales; family Erysipelotrichaceae; genus Bulleidia. The sequence continues at coordinate 1,928 of CAVFDO010000105.1, read as the reverse complement.
GTGCCATCCCTTGAACATCTTCCAATACGATGAATGAGTTGTTCTTGTGTATCACTGATGTCATAAAGAATCACAGTATTGACACTTGGAATATCTATTCCTCTTGAGGCAACATCTGTAGCACATAATATATTGATTTTATGATTATGGAATTGTTCCATAATTTTTTTTCTTTTTGAATAATCCATTTCGGAATGAATCGTATCAATTTTATATTTTCTTTTTTGTAGTAGTTCTGTTATAAAATCACATGTTTTTCTTTTGTTACAGAATAAGATTGTTTGGGTTGTTTGTTTCTTCAATAAGTTTTCTAATACATCAATTTTTTTGTTTTCTTTTGTCTTGATGATATGAACAATAATGTTTTGTTTCTTAGAAGTGTCTTTTTCTATTTTACAAATATATGGATTTTTTAATATAGATTGTGCTAGTTGTTTTGTTTGTCTAGTTTCCGTTGCGGAAAATAACATTGTTTGATGTTCTTTAAAATAAGAGATGCAAGATAAAACATCTTCTTCAAATCCCATTGATAACATCATATCTGCTTCATCTAAAACAAGCATATCGCATAGCTTTGTTTTGAATGTATGTCTACGAAGATGATCATTCACTCTAGAAGGTGTTCCAACAACAATATCTGCGCCATTTTTAAAGGTTTTGATTTGTTTTTGAATGTCATATCCACCAGTAAGTAATGCAGTTCGAATGCCTTCTCTTTTCTTTAGAAGATCACGTATCACATGCGTGATTTGAATGCATAACTCTCTTGTTGGAGCTAATATCAAACATCTTGGAAAATGTTTTCCTTTTCCTTGTAATTCAATTTTTTCTAGAATTGGTAATAAATAAGCGTATGTTTTACCACTACCAGTAGGCGCTAAAGCATAAATATCTTCTAAAGCACATGCATGTGGAATGACCTCTTTTTGTATTTCTGTATAATTCTCATATGGGAATGCTTCTAATGTTTCTTGTTTTAATGTAATCATGATAAAGAAAATAGCATTTTTCACTAAATTTGTACAGTTTTGTGTTACCATTTTATCCATGAAAGAGAGAAGTGTTATGGAAACTTATGTATTCACACCAAAAGGTGTATGTAGTCGTAAAATGACTTTTGAAATTGAAGGAGATACAATCCAATCTTTAGTTGTTGAAGGTGGATGTAACGGTAACTTAAAAGGAATTGGTGCTCTTTTAAAAGGAAGAAAGATTCAAGAAGTAATTGATTGTTTAGATGGAATTCAGTGTGGATTTAAAAATACATCATGTCCTGATCAAATCGCACAAGCATTAAAACAATATCAACAATAAAAGGCATATGCCTTTTTTTGTATTCTATTGTTTTTTTTAGTATAATTTCCACTGTTGGAGAAAGATATGAGTATTTATAAAAAAGGTAAAAAATTAGAAATTCAATGTGAAGATGGAATTTGGTTAGATTATTCAAATCATCATTGGTTATTTTTTATGAAAGATAGTTTCTGGGATAAAGAAGAAATTCAAAATATTGAAAAGAACAATGTAACGATTTCTTTTATTCAAAAAGGCATTGTTGATGCATTCTTATTAGAAATCTATGATTGTTTAGAAACAAGTGATATTCCATTTTGTATGAAAGATGCTGAAGGAAAATTGTTAGAGTCTTTGAAAGATAAAGATGAATATTCATTTGAAATTGTTATTTTAAATGAAGAAAATCAAGTGATTGCGGATAGAGAAATTCCATTTCTGAATGGTCAATCAAAACAGTTAAAAGATGCATTGAAATTAAGATTGGATCAAGATTATACAAGTGATCATTTTGACCAAGCATACAATAAACTTCTGAATCAGTTTGAACCATTTGAATTAGAACAATTCAATGTATTTGTAAATAAGAAATAGAGGAAGATATGATCGTCGTTATTATTAGTTGTGTTGTATTT
>CAVFDO010000104.1:0-6933 GCA_963621095.1 bacterium | reverse complement strand
TAACAGTTTTATGGATGATTCGGTAGTAATTACCATTTTTCTACCATCTGTTGAGATTGATGTAGCACCTAAAGTTTTCGCGTAGTGATTGACAAGATTTGTTTTCGCTAAGAAGGAAACATATCCATCATTTCCAACTTCAAAGCTAAGCTTACAAGCAATCGCAAATAGATGAGCACCAACTCCAGAAAATTTTTTATTCTTTCCACGGTTATGTGGGGCAGATTCAACAACATCAACAAATGTAAAATAATTTTGTCTTACATGCTTTAAGGCGATTAGTCCCTGTAATTCATCACTTCCAATAATGTATAAGCCAAATACTTCTTCCCCTTTCATTTGTGGGATTGACCAATCAAATAGCCAACCGGAATTTTGAAGTTCTTTAGCTTGTGATGTGCTAATTGTTTTTCTGAATAATTTGTATTCAGTATCAAATTCTTCATGTGTTTCTTCTGAAATTAAACAATTCGTTAATGAATCAATTTTGATATCTATCTCCATTTCATCACCACCTTTGTAATTTCTTAATAAATCAAAATGTTGTTGCTTATTCATTTAAGTTTCTCCTATTGAATATAATATTTTTTTCATATAATTTTTTAGAACTTATAAGCAACTTCTGTGTGCCTTTATTATAACAGTTTCTTTTACTGCCGTATATGAATAGAAAATTAGACAGATTTTGATTTTTGCTTGAGAATATTACCAATAGATATCAGAAAAATTTGTGAAAAAAATAATTTCTGTTAAAATGAATGTAAGAGGTTTCATAAATGGGACAATTTGATGTATACGAAACAAAAGAACGCATTACTGCGGATAATTTAAAAGCCGCTGATGAAATCCGTTCATTATTAAAAGAAAAAAAAGTATTCTTTGTAAATTTGATGGCATCTCCTGGTGCTGGTAAAACGACAACGTTATTAAGAACGATTGAAGGTTTGAAAGAACACTATCGCATTGGTGTGATGGAAGCAGATGTAGATGATATTGTGGATGCTGAAACGATATCAAAGACTGGTGTGAAAACAATCCAATTACATACAGGATGTATTTGCCATATGGATGCAGATATGACAAAGCGCGGTCTAGATAGACTTGGAATAGATGATTTGGATGTTGTGTTTTTAGAAAATATTGGTAATTTGGTTTGCCCAGCTGAATTTGATGTGGGTGCGAATTTAAAAACAATGATTCTTTCTGTTCCAGAAGGTGATGATAAACCTTTGAAATATCCATTGATGTTCCAGGTTTCTGATGTATTGCTTGTGAATAAGATTGATACGATACAAGTATTTGATTTTGATATGCAACGTTTGAAAGATAACGTAGAAGGTTTACATTCTAGTATGGATATCATTCCAATTAGTTCTAAAACTGGTGATGGTGTTCAAGATTGGATCAAATATTTGCGTGAAAAGATTGAAGAATGGAGAGCATCATGAAAGTTATAGAATTACATAAAAGTGTTACGGAAAGTAATGATCGTGATGCAGATGCGTTAAGAGCGTATATGAAGGAACAACAATGTTTGTTATTTAACTTGATGAGTTCTCCTGGAAGTGGAAAGACTACATTGTTATCTCGCTTGATTCAAGATATGAATGAAAAGTTAAGGATTGCAATCATGGAAGCGGATATTGCCTCTGATGTAGATGCGAAAAAGATTGCTTCCTTAGGTGCACAAAGCATTCAAGTACATACAGATGGAATGTGCCATATGGATGCTGGGATGACAAGTACAGGCATTCAAAATATGGACCTTTCTAAAACGGATGTAATATTTCTAGAAAATATTGGGAATTTGATTTGTCCTGCAGAATATGATACAGGATCTGGTAAAAATATCATGATTTTATCTATTTCAGAAGGTGATGATAAACCTTTGAAGTATCCATTGATATTTCAAAAGAGTGATGCGTTGATTATCACAAAGATGGATGCATTAGAATATTTTGATTTTGATTTAGAAAAGTGTAAAGAACGTGTGTTAAAAAGGAATCCGAATATTTCTATTTTTCCTGTTTCAGCCAAAACAGGAGAAGGCATGAAAGCTTTAGAAACATGGATTCTTGAACAATATAATCATTGGAAAGAGTAAGAGGAAAAGAAAATGAGTGCCCCAAAGAAAAGAATGACAAATGAAAGAGACTACGTACAAGATCCTAATTACGTAGCAGCTGATCCTGAAAAGGAAAAGATGATTATCCAGTTGATTAAGATGATCACGGATCGTTACAAAGATAAATTAACTGGGAAAATCACAAACAAAGATCCAGAGTATTGGGTTTTAGATGAAGTTCTAACAAAAGAACAAGTTTCATTCATGTTGAGTTTTAAAAAAGTTAGAAAGAATTATTCTTTTGAACAATTAAGAGACATGAATGGATTAACAGATGAGAAGTGTAAAGAAATACTAGACTATTTGAATTGGGCTGGTTGTGTTGAAACAAATAGAGAGAATCCTGAAGGAACGATTCAATATGATGTTCCAATTTTTGTTCCTGGTATTGCGGAATTTATGGTTATGCAGGATGAATTGATGGAGAAGTTCCCAAATATTGCGACTTTCTTCAACTTTTTGACACAAGCACCTCTAGAAGGGATTACACAAATGGTTCCACTAGGTGGAGCTGGTGTAGGAATGCATGTTATTCCGGTTGAACAAGCAATTGAATCATCAAATGAAAGCATTCCAATTGAACACATTTCTCATTGGCTAGAAAAATATGATGGAAAGATTGGTGTTGGTGTTTGTACTTGTAGACGTCAACAAGCAATTCGTGGTGAGGGTGATGGATCTGTTGAACAAGAATGTTGTATTGGATTAGGAGATCTAGCGGAATGGTGTGAAAATACTGGTAGAGGTCATTACATCACAAAAGAAGAAGCTTTAGAAATTTTAAAGAGAAGTGAAAGACATGGATTCGTGCATCAAACAACAAATATTGATGGAGAAGATAAGATCGTAGGTCTATGTAACTGTGCTCCTGGTGTTTGTAATGCGTTAAGAACTTCTCAATTGTATAATACGCCAAATATGTCACGTTCAGCATATCGTGCACATGTAGAAATAGAAAAGTGTGTAGCGTGTGGAAAGTGCGTTGAAATCTGTCCAGTTGGTGCTGCGAAGCTTGGTCAAAAGCTATGCACAAAACATGGAATGATTGAATATCCAAAGGTTGAGTTACCTGACGTAACAAAGTGGCCAGAAGAAAAGTGGAATACAAATTACAGAGAAGACGCAAAGATTAACTGTTATGATACTGGTACTGCGCCATGTAAGACTGCTTGTCCTGCTCATCTCGCAATCCAAGGCTATATTAAAATGGCAGCAGAAGGTAGATATGAAGATGCATTGAAACTCATCAAACAAGATAACCCATTCCCATATGTATGTGGCGCAATCTGTAATAAGAGATGTGAAGATGCATGTACACGTGGAACGATTGATCAACCAATTTCTATTGATGAAATCAAGAAGTTTATTGCAGCTCAAGAATTGAATCAAGAAAATCGTTATGTTCCATTATGTGAAACAGATCATGGTGGAATGTGGGGCGAAGACTATAAGATGGCTATCATCGGTGCTGGCCCTGCAGGATTGAGTTGCGCATATTATCTTAGAGAAAGAGGATATGATGTAACAGTCTTTGAAAAAGAATCTAGACCTGGTGGAATGTTGATGAATGGAATTCCTAACTTTGTCTTAGAAAAAGAAATTTTAGAAGCTGAAATTGATGTTCTAAAACAAATGGGTGTTGAATTTAAATGTAATACAGAAATTGGTAAAGATATTACAATTCAACAATTAAGAGATCAAGGATATAAAGCATTCTATCTCGCAATTGGTTTACAAGGTGGAAGAAGCGCTGGAGTTGAAGGAGAAGATGCTGAAGGTATTGAAAGTGCAGTATCTTTCTTGAAGAGAACAAATCAAGATCATACAGTGAAATTACATGGTGATGTTGTAGTTGTTGGTGGTGGTAACGTAGCAGTAGACGTTGCTAGAGTGGCTAAGAGAATCACTGATGGTAAAGTTACGATGTTATGCTTAGAAAGTGCCGAAGAAATGCCAGCTTCTAAGGATGAAATTGAAATCGTAAAACAAGAAGGTATCGAAATCAAGAATGGTTGGGGACCTAAGGAAATCAAACAGACAGATGGTAAAGCATCTAGTATTGTCTTCAAAAAATGCACACAAGTCAAAGACGCTGAAGGAAGATTCAATCCTCAATATGATGAAGAAGATACAATTGAATTGAACTGTGAAAATATCATTGAGGCAATTGGACAATGTGCAGAATGGAATACACTTCTAGATGGTGAAGATGTACAATGTCGTAGAAATGGATGGGTAGAAGCTGATCCAACAACATTCCAAACATCTGTTGATGATATCTTCGTTGGTGGTGATATCTACCATGGTGCGAAGTTCGCTATCGATGCAATCGCAGAAGGTAAGTTAGCTAGTGAAAGTATGCATCGTTATGTTCATGATGGACAATCATTGACAATTGGTCGTGATTTAAGACAATTCATTGAATTAAATAAAGAAGATATTGTTGTTGAAGGATATGATAATTCTCCTAGACAAATGCCTGGTGTACGTAAAGTAGATGATCCTTTTAAGGATACACGTGCATTACTAACAGAAGAACAAGTTAAGGTTGAAGCAAAGAGATGCTTAGGATGTGGTGCTACAACAGTTGATACAAATAAATGTATTGGTTGTGGACTATGTACAACAAAGTGTGAATTTGATGCAATTCATCTCACAAGAGATTTACCAGATGCATCTAGAATGATTCGTATGGAAGATAAGTTGAAGCTTGTAGGACCATATGCCGCAAAACGTGCGATGAAGATCCTTTTCAATAAAAAATAATTTATGCATGAAATGGGAATTGTAACACATCTTGCGAAAACTTTAGAGGATATGGCAGAAGAAAATCATATAACAAATTATGGTTCTGTTACTTTAGAAGTTGGAGAAGTTTCTGGTGTCATGACAGAGTTATTTGTTGATTTTTGGGATTACTATAAACAAAAACATCCTTTGATCAAAAACTGTAAAATGAAACTTGAAACGATTCATGCGGTGACGTTTTGCTCTGATTGTGAAAAGAACTATTCTACAATCGATCATGGAAGAATCTGCCCATATTGTGGTAGTGAAAATACATGGCTGATTACAGGAAATGAAACAATCATTAAAGAAGTAGAAGCGGAAACAAGTGATGAATCTTTACAAGGTGAAGTGAAAGAAAGAGATAGTGAGAATTTAGACAAATAGCGGTTGGAAACAACCGCTATTTTCTTGCGATAATGGGATGAAAACTGTAACATAGTAATCATGAAGAAACAAAGAAGAAAAAGAAAACATCTCAAGAAATGGGTGAAATGTTTGATTGTTTTATTGATGATCATTCCTTGTTTTTTCTTTGCGAAAGATGTCTATGCGGAATATTATCCTTTTTCTTCCATTCAAAATTTAGAAGATTCTTCTATGACGGTGCATTATAACGCAATTGACCATGTTTTCTTAACAGAAGATAATGACATACTAAAAAATACATCACTTGAAATAAAAGATATGAATGATGTGATGCATACAATGCAGACAGATCAAAATGGAAATATTGTGACAGGTGTATGGAATAATGAAACAAATTATTATTTGTTTGATGAGAATGGGTATAAGGTAAAAGAATCGGGTAATTATAATGGTTCTTATTATGAAGTACACGAAGATGGTACGCTATATCATAATGAATGGAAAGATAAACATTGGTATGTTGTAGGAAAAGTTGCTGGTCAAGATAAAACACAATTGTTGTTTATTTCTGGTGAAACTGGTTTTTATTGTTTGGATGCAAATCATGATGGACAGAAGTCTATTAATTCTTCTATTACATTATTGGATGGTAGAGAAGTTCGTTTTGATGAAAATGGAAACATTGTAACAAATGAAGTGTATGATGGAAATCAATATTATTTTCCTGTTGCGGAAGCAAGTGAAACGGCATCAGAAACAAAATTAATTTCTTTAGAAGAATATCAAAAAACTTTTGATGAAAAAGATGTAAAACTAGTAAATCATCGTGGTTATCATGTGAATTATCCTGAAAATACACTTGCGGCATATAAAACCAGCAAAGAAAATGGATATCAATATGTAGAAACAGATCTCCAATTAACAAAAGATGGTGTTCCAGTTTTAATTCATAATCAATCATTAAAGAATATGAGTGGTGTAGATGTATCAATTGATAGTCTTACATTAGAACAAGCAAAAACATATTCTTTTAAAGGTGGAGAAACAATTACAACATTAGAAGAATTTATTGCGTATTGTAAGGCAAATCTATTAACACCATATATTGAATTAAAAGTAGAAACAATTTATTCAGATGAGCAAATCAAAAGTATATATGACATTGTTGATAAATATTCGATGATTGGAAAAGTGCAATGGATATCTTTCTCATCAGATTTAGTAGAAATGATGGCCAAGTATGATAGTCAAGATCGATTAGGATTTGTTGTTGGTAGACTCGCAAATCCTGATGAAGCAAAGGCCACTACATTAAGGCTGCAAGAAGAAGGGCTAAATTTATTTTTAGATTTACATTATCAGATGCAAAGTACATATTTAGATTTCTGTAAGACAAATAACATTCCATTAGAAGTGTGGACGGTAGATGATACGGATGCATATAATTCTATAGATAGTTATGTTACGGGAATTACAACAGATATTATTACCTACTAAAAAAAGAATATCATTGCGATATTCTTTTTTTGAGGATTACATAATTTTTCTGATCCAACCCTCTGGAGCTTCAAACTTACCAGATTGAATGCCAGTAAGTGTTTCATAAATCTTAGATACAACTTCACCAGCTTTTTCCATACCTGTAGGAATTT
>CAVFDO010000103.1:0-6954 GCA_963621095.1 bacterium | reverse complement strand
GCGAGAATGACATTTAAATCTTTTCCACCAAATTCAAATAATGCTTGTCTACAAACACCACATGGTGAAGTGATTTGTTCATTGATTTCATTTGTGCGAGCACCAACGATTGCGATATCTGTAAATTCTGTAATACCTTCAGATACAGCTTTGAATAACGCAGTTCTTTCAGCACAAACAGTCGGTGTAAAAGAAGCATTTTCGATATTACAACCTGTAAATATTTTTCCGTTTTTTGCGCGTAGTGCTGCGCCTACTTTAAAATCACTATATGGTGTATACGCAAATTTTCTTGCGGCAATTGCCATACGAATTAAATATTTCTTTTCTTCTAATGTTAATGTTGTACTCATAGTGAACTCCTTGTGACTAATAATATTGTATAATAATTTCTGCGTGGAGAAATAAAAAATGATATTGTCTTTTGAAAATGTAAGTTATAAATATGCGGTGAATCCAATTTTAGATCATGTGAATTTTGTTGTGAATGAAAATGATAAATGGGGTGTTGTTGGTTTGAATGGTGCTGGAAAAAGTACATTGTTGAAATTGATGGCACAAGTAGAAAAACAAGATTCTGGTACGATTCAAGTATTAAAGAAATATAAGATTTCCTATTGTCCACAAACAATGGAATTTCAAAATGGATTAACAATTTATGAAACTGTGAATTCTTATATGGATGAAAAAGTAGAAGATTATGAAATCAAATCCATTTTAAATAAACTTGGTTTAACAAATTATGAAGAGAAGATTGATACTTTATCTGGTGGTCAAAAGAAAAGAGTTGCCTTAGCAATTTCTTTGATCAAAAAAGCAGATCTATATCTTTTAGATGAACCAACGAATCATTTAGATCAAGACATGATCGTTTGGTTAGAGAAGTATCTTCAAAGAGTTTCAAAAGCGATTGTATTAGTGACACATGATCGTTACTTTTTATCTCGTATCACAAATCATATCGTTGAAGTGGATCAAGGTCATCTTTATACGTATGAAGGAAACTATGCAGATTATTTAGAACAACGTGAGATTCGTTATCAACAAGCTCTCACACAAGAACATAAACGTCAAAGATTTTTGAAAACAGAAGTGGAATGGATTCGTGCAGGTGCACAAGCTAGAAGTACGAAACAAAAGAGTCGTATTGAACGCTTCTATCAGATTGCCCAAATGGAATCTATGAAACAAAGAGATACATTGGAACTGAAGTCCGCAAGTACTAGACTAGGTAATAAAACAATTATCATTGATCATATTACAAAGTCCTATCCAAATAAACCATTATTTGAAGACTTTTCTTATACACTCATGAGACTAGATAGAATTGGTATTATTGGAAATAATGGTTGTGGAAAGAGTACATTATTAAAGATTATTATGGGACAAATCAAACCTGATCAAGGTAGTATTACAATTGGTGAAACTGTTAAGATTGGGTATTTTGCGCAAATGAATGAAGTGTTTGATGAGAATCAAAGAGTCATTGATTATTTGAAAGACTTTGGTGAAGTTGTTTATACAGCTGATCATGAGGCTATTTCTGCTTCACAAATGTTAGAAAGATTTTTGTTTTATAAAGAAGAACAATATAAACCAATTAGTAAGTGTTCTGGCGGTGAAAAGAGAAGATTATATTTATGTTCTATTTTGATGCAAGCACCAAATATATTGATATTAGATGAACCTACAAATGATTTAGATACTGAAACTTTGAGAATACTAGAAGACTATTTAGATCAGTTTAAAGGTGCAGTGATTACAGTATCTCATGATCGTTATTTCTTAGATAAGATTGCGGATAGATTGTTTGTATTTGAAAATCATCAAATTCATATCAAACAAATGACATATTCAGATTATTTAGAAAGCAAAGAAAAACAGTCAAAAGAAAAAGTAGCACCTGTTATTAAAAAAGAAACAAAACCAAATAAACATTTAACGTATATGGAAAAAAGAGAATTGGAACAATTAGAAAATCAATTACCAATTCTTGAAGAAGAAATTAAACAATTAGAAGAACAATTAAATTCTGTTACAGAATATGAAAGTATCAAAGAAATATCAGATCAATTAGAAACAAAAAGAAACACATTAGAAGAATCTGAGATGCGATGGATGGAACTCTCTGAAAAGGCTGAATAAAAAAAGACTGCTTTTCAACAGTCAAATAGGGGAGAGAATTAATTTATGAATCTCAGATATCTCTATCTGATGGTAATAGAATACTTTAGAAATGTGTAGAACAAGTGAATGATGCGTTAAAAGGATATGAAAAAAGAAGATCGTTGGATCTTCTTTTATGCGATTGCGGCGTCTAATGCAATCTTGATCATATCTGTAAATGATTTTTCTCTTTGTTCTGGAGTTGTTTCTTCAGGTGTTACAAAAGAATCAGAAATCGTTAAGATACAAGATGCATTCTTACCTAATACTTTTGCGTTAGAGAATAAAGCGAAACTCTCCATTTCAACTGCCAAACAGTTCTTTTCTGCAACTTTCTTCATGTAATCTTTACTTTCGCGATAGAATACATCAGAAGAATGAATACAACCTACATTTGTATTGATTCCAAGATTCTTAGCACTTTCAATTAATTTCTCATTTAATTCTTTGCTTGGATATTGAATGTCAGATGTATTACCGCATTGTTCTTTTGCGTAACTAGATTCAGAATAAGCACTATCTGCGATAACAACATCAAATAACTTTAATTCAGGAACATATCCACCAGCAGAACCTACACGGATAATATTTTCTACATCATAGAATTTAAATAGCTCATAAGAATAGATACCAATGGATGGCATTCCCATTCCACTAGCCATAACCGTTACAGGTTTTCCTTTCCAAGTACCTGTATAACCTTGTACACCACGTACATTATTTACAAGTTTTGCGTCTTCTAAGAATGTTTCCGCAATGAACTTTGCACGTAATGGATCACCAGGCATTAAAACACTTTTTGCGATTTCACCAACATTCGCACTATTGTGAGGTGTTGACATATTAATAATTCCTCCTAATTTCTAACAACATTATATCTTACATTTTAGATGATTTCGCGCCTTTTGTACCACCTTCAGAATAATTGGACAATAGGTTTGTATCATATGAGAATGTCATTTTATTTCTTCTTCTTTCACGATCTAAGGCGAGTTCTACTAAATGGTCCATGAGTTCTGTGAATGACATGCCTTCTTCTTTCCATAGATAGAAAGCTAAAGAACCAGGAATCGTATTGATTTCATTGACATAGACTTTCTTTGTATCTTGATCCATCATGAAATCAATTCTACAAACACCAGCAGATCCTAACACTTTAAATGTTTTTAAAGCGAGACTTTGAACGAGTTTTGTTTGTTCTTCACTGATAGGTGCAGGTACGATACGTGCAGTAGATGCCATTCCAGCATCTTTTCCATGTGACTTGCTACCTTTACCACCGCCTTGGTATTTATCTTTATAGCTTAACAATTCATCACCAGAAACAGAACCTACTTGTTCAATGACACTTGCCTTAGCATTTGCACCATCACCTAATACAGAACAGTTCAATTCAACCATTGGTTTTACAACTTTTTCTGTGATGACTTTCTCATCATATTGTCTTGCATCCTCAAAACATTCTAAGTATTCTTCATCGTTATGTGCGATTGAAATGCCAACAGAAGAACCAGTACGTGCAGGTTTTAAAATGACTGGATAAATTAATTTATGTACTTTTTCTAATACTTCTTCTTTGTTTGTATCGATTTCATTTCCATATACCCAGAACCAATCTGTGATAGGTAAATCGTTATCATGTAAGATATGTTTTTGTAGCACTTTATCTTGTCCTACAGAAGCTCCATAAAGATCACATCCCGCATATGGTACTTTTAACATTTCAAAGAAACCTTGTATCGTTCCATCTTCACCATTTGTTCCATGCATGACTGGAATTGCAACATCAATTGTCCCGAGTTCTTTCTTTCCAAATAAAGAAGTTTTCACAGGTTTGATAACAACTTTGTTGTCTTCTAATACAATTGTTACTTGTGTTAATGTGTTTTCTAAGGCAGATAGATCTTTATAGTTTTTCATATCTGTTAGTTCATCACCAACATATAGTTTTCTACTTTTTGCGACATAAACAGGAATTACGTTATATTTGTTTTTATCTAATGCATTCATTGCTTGGTGTGCAGAAATGATACTCACTTCATGTTCTACTGTTTCTCCACCAAAGAATACCGCAACATTTAATTTCATAATCTTTCCTCCGACATTTCTATTATACTAAAAAACATACAAGATGAGAGATTTGTTTTTTGCATCTAAAAAAAGAAAGTTTAAAATATTAAAGAAGGTGATGAAGATGAAAAGAACGCTTGTTTTATCTGGTGGTGGTACGAAGGGTATCTATGAATTAGGTGTCATCCAAGCCTTACAACAACTTGGATTAGATCATTTTGATAAAGTGATTGGTGTTTCTGTAGGCTCCTTAAATGCCGCAATGGTCGTACAAAAAGATTTTGATTTATTAGAAGATATGTATATGCATTTATCAGCTGATAAGATTGTGAATGGTTTTGTTCCTACAGATATGTCATTGAAAACAATCATTAATGAAAGAGAAGAATTTGTTCCATCTTTACAATATTATATTAAAGAAAAAGGGATTGATATTCGACCTTTCTATGATTTAGTGCATCAATATTATGATCCTGATAAATTTTTTGCTTCAGAAGTAGACTTTGCGTGTGTTACCGCAACAAAGAAAGAACATCATGGTGTTTTTGTATCCAAAGAAATGATGAAAGATAAAGGAGAAGATTGGCTAGTTGCTTCATGTTCTGCTTATCCTGCTTTTCCAGTGAAAGAAATTGATGGTGTAGAATATGTTGATGGTGGATATTATGATAATTGTCCGATTGATTACGCATTAAGAGATGGTGCAGATGAAATTGTCGCAATTGAAATGGGAGATGAACCATTACATCCTTTCTATCAAAATCATCAAATGATACAAATGATTCATCCAAGAAAACCATTGTATGATTTTTTGTGTTTTGATCATGAAAAGATGCAAGAAGCAAAGATTCTTGGCTATAATGACGCAATGAAATATTATAAGAAATATTACGGTCATAGTTATACGTTTTATAAATTTCCATTACCAAAATATTTCCAACAATTTCAAAAAGAATATTTGATGTTAGAAACAAGTATTAAAAACGCTACCGCAATTAATGAAAGATTCCGTTCTGAACAAGTTATTACAAGTTTATTAATGGAACAAATGCATGTTACACATATTAGTGATAAGTTATATTTTTATGGAATGTTAGATGCGTTAATGGAATTGTGTAATATGCCATTATCAAAAGTTTATCATTTTGATGAAGCGAGAAATGAAATCTTAGCGAACTTTGCATGTGCTGCATATGAAGAGTATCCATATAAACCATCTTTAAATCCTACAGATATTCTTTCTTATGTATCAACATTAGATAAAAAAACAATCGTTACATTAATTCTTCATGCGATGTTTTATAACGAACATGAAATAATAGGTGAAAATATTCGATTAACAGTGTATCCTTTTGAAAGTGCATTGGCACAATTTCTATACATTATGATGATGAATTTGGAGAAATGAATATGAATACTATTGCGAAATTTGAAAAAGTATCTTTTGAACAGTTTTTAAAAGATTGGAAGAAAAATATTGGTGGAAGTGAAGAAGAAATAAAAAAAATCTATGATTCCATTTCGTTACCAAAACGAGCAACAAAACAATCTGCTGGATATGATTTTTACGCTCCAATAGATATTACAATGGATCCTGGTCAAGTTCTGCTTATTCCAAGTGGAATTCGTGCTAAAATAGACGATGGTTATGTTTTGATGTTGTATCCAAGAAGTTCTCTTGGTTTTAAATATCGCATGCAGTTGAATAATACAGTTGGTGTAATTGATGCAGATTATTACAATGCTGAAAATGAAGGTCATATCATGTGTAAGTTTATGAATGATTCTAGAGATGGAAAACAATTGCATATAGATGCTCGCCAAGGAATGATACAAGGAATTTTCATGCCATTTGGAATTACGATTGATGATGATACAGATGAAGTAAGAACAGGTGGTATAGGTTCAACAACGAAATAACTAGAAAGAAGAATAAAATGATTGATGAAAAGATTTGGAAAGAGATAGACGAAAAAGAACCAATTCCTTCACATATCTATGAAAGAATGGAATATCTTCGTAAAAAGCATAAAGAAATTATTGAGGATGAATGGATCAAACGTCCAACACAAATAGAAGCGATTCGTAAAGCTGGTGTTATAAATACAGGAGTTTTAGACGAAGTGGGTAAATTGATTCATGTTGGAATGAGTACACAAGAAATTGATGATATCGTTTCAAAATATACAATAGAACATGGTGGAATCTGTGCACCTTTAAACTATGAAGGTTTTCCAAAGAGTGTATGTACTTCTATTAACTCTGAAGTATGTCATGGAATTCCTGCCCGTCATAGAAAATTAAGAGATGGAGATATTATCAATGTAGACTGTACAACAATCTTAGATGGTTATTATGCCGATGCATCTAGAATGTTTATGGTTGGTAATGTCAGTGAAGAAAGAAGAAATCTTGTTGAAGAAACAAAGAAATGTTTAGAGATAGGAATACAAGCTGCACAACCTTGGTCTACGGTTGGTGATATTGGTTACGCAATTGCCAAATACGCACACTCGAAAGGATACTCTGTTGTAAGAGAATTAGGAGGACATGGTGTAGGTATTGATTTCCATGAAGATCCTTTTGTAGCACATGTTGGTTCTAAAGGAAAAGGTATGGTATTAGTACCTGGAATGATTATAACGATTGAACCAATGATCAACGCCGGTAAAGCGGCTGTTGAAATTGATCCATATAATCAATGGACTGTATATACAG
>CAVFDO010000102.1:0-7276 GCA_963621095.1 bacterium | reverse complement strand
ACTGTACCAAAAAAAGTACAGTAAACAACTTTTTGAATCAAATGGTCAATTATGTTGTTTTTTACAACTGTTAAAGATGGGATTTTAATACAAAACAAAATGAAAAAGAAACAATTAATCTCTAATTTCTTTCCAAACACTATTTTCAAGCAAGAATAAAGCCACAATTGATGTAAAAATATCAGATACTGGTTGTGCGTGAATCACACCTTGATATCCAAATAACGCACTCATGATAAAAATAATCACTGCGTAGAAAACGCCTTGTCTACCTGCACTTAAAGTAAGAGCTTGTAGTGGCTTTCCACAAGATTGGAATACACATGTTGTTACCATCGTCAAACCAATAAATGGCATACCTAGTAATACTGCTCTTAACATTGGAGCACCCAAAGAAATCATCTCACTATCATTCATAAAAATTGAAATCATGAATGGAGCGATACAAGCTAGAATAACAGATAGCGCAATTGAAACAATCAATATCAATTGATACGCAAACTTCAAACAACCTCTCATTCTTTCTTTTAATTTAGCTCCATATAAATAACCATATAAAGGTTGACCACCAAACGCTAAACCAACCATGATCATAACTACGATCATTGTGATTTTAGAAACAATTCCATACGCCGCAATCGTATCATTCCCATAAGGTAATAAAAAGTTATTCAACAGCATAACACCAATACTTTGCATGATATTAGTAATGGAACTAGGAACCCCAATAGAAAATATTTGTTTTGTTTCTTCTAAAGAAATATGAAATCCTTTTAGTCTCATACTTAATAATTGACTTCTATGAAAAATAAACCAAACATAAAAGATATCCGCAACCACATTACCCAATACTGTAGCGATTGCGGCACCACCAGCACCCATATTCAATCCAAAAATAAATACAGGATCTAAAATCATATTCACAATAGAACCAGTAATAGAACCAATCATAGCCGCATTGGCGTGTCCTTCTGTGCGTAATAGATTTGTTGGCGCTAAAGCTAAAATCACAAACGGAGAACCAAGTGCTATCCAAAAGTAATAACTGCTCGCATGTACCATTGTTCCTTCATTTGCTCCAAGTAAATGTAAGATTGGATTTTGAAATATCAGCAAAAGAATTGCGACTAAGATTCCAAGAATAAAACATCCATCCAAACAAAATACAGATAATCTTTTCCCATCTTCTGTTTTCTTCATTCCTAACAATCTAGAAATAACTGATGAGCCACCCAATCCAAAAATATCACCCATCGCAATCAACAAAGTAAAAATAGGCCCACATAACGTAACACCCGCAACAATATTTGTATCACCAGTTTTTGCCACAAAGAACATATCTACCATGTTATAAACAAGTGTCAATACACCTGATAAAACAACTGGCATCGCTAATTTTAGATATGCTTTTTTGATTGGCATTTTTTCAAACAATTCATTTTCCATATCACACCTCTTTTTTCTCGTAAGATTCTAACAAATGGTTTAAAATTAAAATGTGACATGTGGCACAATCTATGAAAATTTCTAATAACACCGTTAAAATAAATATGTATTTAGATAAATACGGCATAAAAGAATATTTACAAGATTATGAATTGGTTTTGTATTCTTTTGATGCATACGAAAAATTAAATGAGAAACTAAATCCAAAACAATTTCTTTTATTTCTTGTAAGTGGAGCGGTTGCCCTCAAAGCTGTACGTTTGGATGGATCTCTATCCCAAACGACAATCGCAAAACCATTTACTTGTTTTGGAGAAATGGAATTTGCCTATCCAGAAGCCAAACAAAATATCATAGAAACTGTTACAGAATGCGAAATGATTGGAATCGATATTGAAAAATATAAATTTAAGATTGAAAATGACGCAAAACTATTAAATTTATTACTCAAAAGTGTAGTCAGAAAAATCGCAATGATTTCAGATATTTTTTATGAAACAACAGATGTACAAAGTAGAGTTTTATTTTATTTAGAAAATGAATCTAAAACACATGAAATACATGGTGTTGAACAACTATCACAACATCTGAATTGTTCTAGACGCCAACTACAAAGAGTCTTAAAAAATATGGTAAATGAAGGTATGATAGTAAAAAAGAGAAAAGGTGTTTATGTCAAAAAGTGAAATTTCTATTATGAGTTTAAATCTGTTAACAAGTCATTTTCGTACATTTAGATTTAAATCATTTTCAAAAAGAAGCATCGCTATTAAACAAATGCTTCAACAATACAAACCAGATATCATTGGTGTACAAGAATTAAACAAACAAATGTACAATAACATCAATGATCTTTTAGATACTTATGCAATTGTTGGTGATTCTAGACATTCTAAACACAATGATGAGTTTTGTTCTATTCTATTCAAAAAAGACAACTTTGAATTATTAGAAAGTAGAACACTATGGCTCAGTAATTCACCAACTATCATTGGATCTAAACACCCATTTTCACAATTTCCTAGAATCGTTACTTATGCATATCTGAAAGAAAAGAAAACAGGTAAAACAATCTCCGTTTATAATACCCATTTAGATTCCAATTTTGAACTTGTACGTCACTTCCAAGCACGAGCACTATCTAAAATCATTCAAGACACACAAAAAGGTGACTATACGATCTTAACAGGAGATTTTAACTGCAACAGTTTATCTTCCGCATATCAGATCATACAAACACATTTCATTGATGTAGTAGATGATTCTATTGGTTCTACATTAAGAGGAACCATTGGTTCTATTCGTTATCATCATATTCCAATTGATCATATTTTTGTTTCTAACAATTGCAAAGTTTCACAAATCAAAAAAATTACTTCTAAGTATTCTAATATGAATCCAACAGATCATTTTCCAGTATTCGCAAAATGTATTTTGAAATGATTATCTTTCATCTAGATATTTCATGATTTGATCGACAGATGTATATACTTTTGTATTTACATCACTCACTGCAGCCAGTGTTGGTACTTGTGAGATACCAAATTCTTTCACAAGATTCGGATTATTATCCACATCAACTAATAAATATGGAATTTTCAAAGTATTCAATTCAGTCTGAATTGTTTTACATGAAGCATCCGATTTTGATATAAATAATAAGTTATTTGTATTACCTAATGACATCCAAGAAATAGATTTTTTCGGATGTTTTTTCTTTTTAGAAGGTTTTCCTTCCACATCATAAAACACGCGTTCTTTAAATTCTTGTAATTTTCCAGGATTCCAATTCTTTACAGATCGATAATATCCAGTGATTCTAGAAAAAACTTCTGTTTTTTCTCCACACTTAGGACATTTCCATACTTCGCCTAGAAGATAACCATCATTTTTACAAACACTATAAGTTGGTGAAAGGGTAAAATACGGCAATGTGTAATGTTCACTGATTTTCTTTACTAATATTTCAGCACTTTTCCAATCAGACAATCTTTCTCCAACAAAAACATGAAAAACTGTTCCAGATGTATAAAAATTCTGTAAAGATTCTTGAATATCCAACGCAGTAAAAATATCAATAGAAGTGTGTGGTGATAATTGAGAACTATTTGTATAGTATGGTGTACCTGTTTGATTCGCTGTAATCATATCCGGATATTTTTCACAATCCATTTTTGCCAGACGATACGCTGTACTTTCTGCAGGCGTTGCCTCTAAGTTATAGAGATCTCCATATTGTTTTTGGTATTCCAACAATCGCTTCTGCATATGTTCTAATACTTCTTTGGCAAACTTTTGTGCATTTGTATTTGTTAGATCTTTTTGTATCCATTTTGCATTTAAGCACGCTTCATTCATACCTACCAATCCAATAGTAGAAAAATGATAATCATAATTTTTTAAATATCGTTTTGTATATGGATACAATCCATTCTCTAATAATTTTGTAATGACTGTTCTCTTTGTTTTTAGACAACGTGCACTAATATCCATTCTATGATCTAAAATATGATAAAAATCTTGTTCATCATTTGACTCATACGCAATTCGTACTAAATTAATTGTTACTGCACCTATTGAGCCAGTTAATTCACCACTTCCAAAATATCCACCACCCTTATAATAAAGTTGGCTTAAATTTCTTTCATCATTTTGAATGATAATATTCTTCTTTCTATTATTTGAAAAGTAAGGAATTCCAAATTTAGCACTCATTTCAAATAACAGTTCATTATTTTTTGATACATCCCAATTAAAATCTTTTGTGATGGAATACGTTGGTATTGGATACTGAAAAATCTTTCCTTCATAATCTCCTTCCATCATAACTTCCATAAATACTTGATTGATGATATCCATCTCTTCTTTACATTCACCATACGTGAAATCTTGTTCTTTTCCGCCAACGATTGCGTGAACATCTTTTAAATGATCTGGTACATTCCAATCTAATGTAATGGTTGTAAAAGGAGCTTGTGATCCCCATCTACTTGATGTATTAACACCATAGATAAAATTTTGAATACTTTGTTTAACTTCTTTATAAGAAAGTTGATCCACTTTCACAAAAGGTGCTAAATACGTATCAAAAGAGGAAAATGATTGTGCACCTGCCCATTCATTCTGCATGATTCCTAAAAAATTAACTAATTGATCGCACAACGTATCTAAGTGTTTTGCGGGACCTCTAGAAATCTTCCCATCTACTCCTCCAAGTCCATCTAATAACAATTGTTTGATTGACCAACCTGCACAATATCCGCTTAACATACTTAAATCATGAATATGAATATCTCCATTACGATGTGCTTGCGCAACTTCTTCGTCGTACGCTTCAGACAACCAATAATTCGTTGTAATAGCACCAGAGTTTGATAATATCAATCCACCGATGGAATATGTAATTGTACTATTTTCTTTCATCGTCCAATCTAATGCATTCAAATAGCGATTTACCAATGATTTATAGTCCAATGTTGTAACAGATATATTACGAATATTTTCTCTTTGTTTTCGATATAAGATATAGGCTTTAGAGACATCCGCATAGCCTGCTTCACTCAATACTTTTTCTACACTATCTTGAATATCTTCTACATCAATTTTTCCATCTACGATTTTATTTTGAAAATCGCTTGTTACACGAATTGAAATTAAATCTACTACATCATCTGTATAATTTTTATTACAACCAATAAAAGCTTTCTTTATCGCATTGGAAATCTTTGATATATCAAAATGGACTGTACTTCCATCTCTTTTTATAACTTTATACATGACTCACACCTCTAAGTTTTACATTCGGCATTATTTTTTTAGCTTCAACGAATATATCATTCATTTCTTCAATTTCATATGCATGAAATCCTGCATGAATACAGTTGTCAGAATCATTGAACTGTTGTAGATACCATGCTTCACACGTACCAATCCATTTTGCGATATTTAAAATATCATCTTTGGTATGCAATTCTTTTACAATCGTTGTTCGAAATTCATACGGAATACCACATTGTTTAATATACTGCATACTTTCATCAATCATATCAACAGAAAAATGTTCTGATTCATTGCCAATTGTCATCGCATACTTCTCTTTAGTATTTTTGATATCCATCGCAATATAATCAACCAAATCTAACTCTACAATTTCTTTTAAACGATTCAAAAAATTCCCTGTATAATCCAATTTAATATCATATCCAATATTTTTAATTTCTTTTAAGAATGGAATCAATTTTTCTTGCATCAAAGGTTCCCCACCACTAATGCATACACCATCTAATAGATTCTTTCTTTTTTCTAAATATGAAAAGATTTCCTCTACATTCACGAATGAATAATTCTCAGGAATATAAACCAAATCACGATTATGACAATAAGGGCATTTAAAGCTACAACCACTTGTAAATATCGTGGCACATACTTTATCTGGATAATCCACCAAACTCATCTTTACAAGTCCACCTATCTTTAAATCCGACAAATCTTCAGATAAATTTAATTGTTGTCTAGAATTATTTGTTACAGTAGACATCATTTCAGAAAACAAATCAAAATCAATATCATTCGATAATATCTTTCTACATTCATTCCGATACTGATATATCGCATGCATGACTTCATGTGCTTTTTCTGTTGTATAAAGATGTTTACTTCTCCTATCTTTTTCATCCTGCCTAGATTGTACATATCCTTGTTCAATCAAACGGTTAATTGATTTAGTTGTAGTACCTTTATCCACCTCAGATACACGTGTTACATCTTGCATCGTGCATCCTTCGTTTTCATTAATAAACGTCAAAAAAAGGATTTGACCAGAGCCAATGTCATACTTCGCCAAAACATGATCAAAATATTTCATGATATTTCTATATAAAATAGATATATCCATCAAAAAATTCTCATTTGAATTCATATGACACCTCTCATTCCAAATACAATTCTACAAAACTTATCCCTCAAATCATACCATCTTCACATAATTTTCAAATCTAAAAGCTTGATTTTCAAATCAAAATCGTGTAAAACATTACAACAAAGAAAGGAGAATAGATAAAATGAGTCATCGTATTGAGTATCTTACGATCGATGGCGGCACTGTTATTGAATACACAGACGATAAAGGATATGCTCGCTTAGCTAACGAAGCAGACATGGGTTACATCGTAATCAAAAATTATAGCCGTTATTGATAAACAATGTTGATCATTGTTTCCATCAATCGATCAAAAGAAAAAATCCCCATTTTGGGAATCATATATAGTATGATAGATGCATCTTAAAGATGCATTTTATTTTGGAGAAAAAGAATGAAAAAATATACAGAAGACTTAACAATATCAAATAAACAAGAACTAAATTCTTTATTAGCACAAAGAAAAGCACCACTTTCTGAAGAAGGTTTAAATAAAGCATTACAAGAATTAACATTATTCATGAGTAAAGAAGTTTTCTTTTTTGGAGCACTGTATCCAAAAACAGATAAACAAAATGAATCAATCTTATCTTGTAATGAAGTTAATAAGGCAGATATGATGGAAGGAACAGATGGGGAAAGATATTATCCAGTATTCGCTTCTATTGAAAAGTTAAAGAATTGGAAACCAAAACTACAAAAAGGTGAATATTATTATATTTTCACAAAGAATGATTTATTATCATTCTTAGATTTAAATCAGAAAGTAGCTGCAGTTGTAATGAATCCACAAGAAGATGATCTTCTACTACATCGCATGTTACTTCAAAACCTCATCCAAGTAGGAAAAGACAACAACAAGGAACAAACACAAGAAATCAAAACTAAATAAACTGAAATACAGAACATGGA
>CAVFDO010000101.1:0-7311 GCA_963621095.1 bacterium | reverse complement strand
TAACGCTGCAGCTAGTCAATTAGAAGATATTACATTATCTGATATAGAAGAATATCTTCAACTTATGAAGGTTTTAAAAAAAGATTCGATATAACAGAAGGAAAGAGAGGGAAATTTATGTCGAACAATAATTATGATAAATTCGCTACAACGATTATTACTCTATTAGGTGGAAAAGAAAACCTAGAGTTTGTAAATCATTGTGCAACGAGACTACGTGTCAATGTAAGAGACTTATCTAAAGTCAATCAGGATGGTCTTAAAACAACAAAAGGTGTTCTTGGATTATCTATCCAAGAATCTAGCAAAGAAGTACAAGTTATCATTGGACAGACAATTGAAGATGTATTCTCTGCGGTACAAAAACAAGTTGGTGATTTGAAAGGCTCGAAGAATAGTTCTTCATCTGGAAAAGGTATTTTAGGAAAATTCGCAAACTTCTTGATGATGATGGCAGGTATTATGTCACCAATCATTCCGGCATTGTTAGCTGCAGGTTTATTAGGAGTATTTATTCTGATTCTACAATGGTGTGGCCTTGCTGCGGATAGTTCAACGATAACAATCTTAACAAACCTACAACAAACAATTTTCTATTTCTTACCAATCTACATTGGTTATACAGCCGCAAAGAAATTCGATACTGAACCAGTACTTGCAATGGTATTATGCGCATTCCTTGTATATCCAGGTTGGGTAGATATGGTTAATAATCTAACAGCTGAGGGACAAACATTTACAACATACTTTGGTATTCCAACAATGTTGAATACATATAATAGTAGTGTTATTCAGCCAGTACTTGCAGTATTTGTAATGTCAAAGATTGATGCTTTATTAAAGAAAGTATTGCCAGTATCTGTTAGACATGTATTAAAACCATTCTTATTACTATTAATCATGTCTGTTATTACACTTCCATTGTTAGCTCCATTAGGTGCGTTTATTACAAACTATATCTACGCTGGAATGGTATGGGTAAGAAATACAGTTCCTTGGCTTGGTGTATTCGCAATTATCTTGTTTAGCTCTACAGTTGGTGTATTTATGCCAGGTTTCCATATGGCATTGATGCCTATCGCAATGGCTTCTATCGCAGATGCAGGATATGATGATTTAATCAATATTTGGTTCTATTGCTGCACATTAACACCGGCATTTATCTCACTTGCAGTTGGTTTAAAAACAAAGAATAAGAATTTAAAAGCAATTGCATTCCCAGCTTCTTTATCTGCATTCTTTGGAATTTCAGAACCTACGACTTATGGTATTAACTATAAGATGCCTAAGATTTATGCAGTATCTATGACAACTTCATTAACTGCTGGCTTAGTTTCTGGTATCTTTGGATTAAAGTCATATGGATTTGGTGCATACTCTTTAACAAATATTCTATTATTCTTAGGACCAGATAAAGATGTTACAAACTTCATTCACGCATTGATCGTTCTAGCAATCATGGCAGTTATGGCATTTGTTGGTGTATTTGTAACAAAATGGGATGATTCTATCTATGGGGATGATGATAGTGATGAACCAGTTACACTTCCTGGAACGGCAGATGAAATTGTTGTGACAGGTGATGCTGCTATCGCTTCTCCTGTAGAAGGAACATACATCGAAATGAAAGATATCAAAGATGAAATCTTCTCTTCTGGTGCATTAGGAACATGCTTTGGAATAGACCCTTCCTCAAATGTTATTAACTCACCAGTTACTGGTACAATCAATAGTGTCGCTCCAACAAAACACGCAATCACAATCTATGGAGCAAATGGTGAACAAGTTATGGTTCATATTGGATTGGATTCTGTAAAATTAAATGGTATGGGAATTCGTACATTTGTAAAACCTGGTATGAAAGTAAAAGCTGGTGAAAAGATTGCGGAATATAAGAAAGCAATGTTTGAAACAGAAGGTATTGACGATACAATCATTACAATTCTATTGAATCCAGATGCATATAGAAATGTATCTGTTGATGGAAGTGACACAAAAGCAGTTATCAAAGCAGAAAAGTAGAGGCACATATGAGTGATAATCGTAAATATGATAAAGGATTAGTAGATAAGATCCGTGAAACGGAATATGTTAAAAATATTGATGGAATAGATATTCTATTTAAACCTGTTCCCGATGATGATAGAGAACATGTCATGGATCCACGATTATACGCAACTGCAGAAAAGAAAAAAGCAATGTTCAAAGAACGCGGAAAATGTGGATATAGTTTACTCAACGAAAGATATCGTCCTGATAAAGTGACTTATGATTTAAATGAAACAGAAGTCGAAACAGATGAAAGACTCATTTCTGTAAATGATGATCATATGATAGATATCTTTCTCTATAGAAGGAAAGACGATGAAGGAAAGAAATTACCAGTGATGATTTATCTACATGGTGGTGGTTGGACTGCTGGAAATGTTCATTTGTATGAAAAACAAATGAAATTGATTGCAGAAAAAGCGCACGCAGTAACTGTATTTCCGGAATATAGACTAGCTCCTGAATGTCCATTCCCAGGACCAATCGATGATTGTTATGCAGCAGTGAATTATATTTATGATCATGCCGATGAATTGAATATTGATAAAGATAAGTTGATAGTGGCTGGTGATAGTGCAGGGGGTGGATTAACAAACTCTTGTGTGATAAAAGATATTTCAGATAGAAAAATCATAAAAGAAGTATTTGAATTATATCCTTCATTTGATGCACGTAATCCAAAAGATGTAAAAGAATTTACTTGGTCTTATGATGCATATCCTATGTTAAAAGAACAAGCCGATGTTATTCATAGTCGTATTGATAGAATTAGACTAGGACATGAAAATGCAAGTGAAGATAGTCTTTATATTCAACGTAAAACAACATTAGATGATCCATTGATTTCACCAATGTGTGCTTCTGAAGAAATCCTAAAGCAATTTCCAAGAATGATCATCTGTAATTCAGAATTTGATTATCTTAGAGTTAGTGCAGAATATGCAGCAAAAAGATTTAATTCTTTAGGTGTACCTGTAAAACTAGTAACGTATTGTGGCTGTGATCATGGTTTCTTGGATAATCTTGGCTCTACAGTACAAGCAGAAGAAGTATGTGGATTTATCGCTGAAGAAATTCAAAAAATGTAATGTAAGGACTGCAAACGCAGTCCTTTTAAAGAAGGAAAGATTATGAAAAAGATTAATTTTTACTATGTTAGACATGGAGAGACAATCTTCAATGTAAAAAATCTATCACAAGGTAGTTGTGATAGTCCACTCACAAAGAAAGGTATCGAACAAGCAAATAAAACAAAAGAATTATTAAAAGATATTCATTTTGATAAAGTGTTTTCTTCTAGCTCTGAAAGAGCAACCGATACTGCAAATATCATTTTAGAAGAACATGATAACCAATTGATTCCATTAAAAGGATTAAAAGAAATGTCTTTTGGTTATTTAGAAGCATCAGGTGTAGATGATACAAATATGTCGGAGTGTTGGAAAAAGAAAGACTTTACTGCATTTGAAGGTGAGAACCGTACAACATTTGAAAATAGAATTCAAAAGACATTCCAAGTTATTGTAAATCAATGTGATGATAATGATGTAGTGTTGATTGTTAGTCATAGAGGATATTTCTATTACATGCTAGAAGCATTATTTGATATGAATTTAGATAAATTAGAAAAACAAAATCCTAATTATTTAGCTTTATTAATACCAAATGCATCTATCGCTAAATTTTCATTTGAAAATGGAAAATGGATATTAGAAGAGATGCCGCATTGAACTTTACTTTGGATTTAGACAAAATATTTGTTCTCCAAATGTTCAAAAACAATTTCTGCATCAAATACATCTGTTCCGTTTGCGATTCCCTGTTCGGACTCGAAGAATGTATGGATGAATTGATTTGGCTTTGCGAGTTTGTTATGTAATTCACTGCTCATTACAACTAAGTCAATGTGCCCGTTTTTTATGATGAAAATAGGTTTCTGTTCCTTTTTGGAATTGTAAACTAATTTTTTTAAGAAATATCTTTACTGTACCAAATTAGGTACAGTGACTCTTACTCCTAGTTCTATAATGATGCCACTAGGAGGTTAATAGATGTACAAGATATTGAATTGTATGGTGGGTAGTAAGCATCCTGTGTTTGATTATCTTGATGTCATGTCTCATCGTGCGTGTAATTTGTATAATGCAGCTCTTTTTAGAGAACGTCAAATGATGAATAGCCACAATAAAGAAGATTCAGAACTTAAAGAACTACAAAAAGAAGTGATAGCAGAAGTTGAATACGCTCTACCATTGATGCATCAAAAAAGAATATTTCCACCTTTAGGTGTATTAAACTGCGGTTTTCTGAATGCTGACTGCATGTCTTTACTAGCTCATATAAGAGAGAATGTATTGAAACATGTAGTGCATGATATTTCTGCTTATTTTAATGCATTGAAATCTTATAAGAAAGATACTTCATCTTTTACAGGTAGACCACAGTTGCCAAAATATAAACATAAAACAAGGTAAATTAACTTTTACTATGTGTAATCAAGAATGTGTTATATTTTCTTTAGAAAAATCAGTTTTTAAAATCATTCAAATATAAAAAGATTGGAGAACATATGAATAATGAAATTATTAAATTTGTAAATGGTGATTTACAACTAGATGTAGGGATAACTCCTGAACAAAATACTGTGTGGTTGACTGCAGATCAAATCTGTCAATTATTTGATAAAAACAAATCAACAATTTCAAGGCATATAAAAAATATATTTACTGAAGGAGAATTAGATGAAAATAGTTCAGTTGCAAAAAATGCAACTCAACTAAATCGATTTGATCCTCGAACAGGAAAGAATAGATTATCCACTGTAGAAATAAATTATTACAATCTTGATGTAATTATATCTGTTGGGTATCGTGTGAAATCTCAAAATGGTATTATCTTTCGGAAATGGGCAACTTCTATATTGAAAGATTATATGATGAAAGGATACGCAGTTAATGAAAAGAGACTTGAGGTTCTGAATAAAACTGTTGCGATACAGTCAAAGATACTTGCTTCTGCTTTAGATATTGAAGAAAAAGAAGTGTTGCATGTAATAGATGCGTATTCTAACGCATTATCATTGCTTGACGATTATGATCATGGCTGTATTTCAAAGCCCAAGGGTAAAGATTCGATTTATCGTTTGACTTATGAAGAATGTAGAGTACTTATTGATTCAATGAAATATGGTGGATTTTCTGATGTATTTGGTGTTGAAAAAGAACCTGGTAAATTAAACGGAATTATCGCTGCCGTATATCAGAATGTATTTGGCCAAAAAATGTATCCAAGTATAGAAGAAAAGGCAGCTAATTTACTTTATTTTCTAATCAAAGATCATCCTTTTGCAGATGGTTGTAAACGCATAGGCGCTTCAATATTTCTTGAATTGTTAAATAAGAATCAACATTTAATCATCGATGGAAATCAAATTATTTCAGACAGTGCCCTAGTTGCGATTACATTAATGATTGCTGAATCTAGACCTGAAGAAAAAGAAACGATGGTCAAGCTTGTTATGAATTTCTTAACTGGAGAAGAATGATATATTCATGAACACTATTAAATTTTTTGATATTGAATGATATTTGGATTCTTAATAGATAATTGATAGATTTCATTTGATGAATTTCTAAGAATAAAATTGTATCAATAAGTTTTTACTAGGAGAAGGGATAGGTACAAGGCTATTATTAATCATCCTTAGAAATGATTCATGTGGTGATTTAGAGTGTAATACTAGTTTATTTATATGCTCTATTTCTTTGGATGTTAATCTTATTTTTATTTCATTTTTTCTTTTTCTCATTTATTCTCCTTTGCGTAATAAAAACAGCTAATCGTTTGACTAGCTGTTTTGTTGAATTTTTATTTAACGACTTCAATAGTTCCTTTGATACGTGTGATAGTTAAATTTTCGTATTTACTCATATAATTTATATCATTGTCTCTTCAACAAGTTTTCGGCATCTGACCCGGCCGTCCGTGTAGCCTTAGCCTTTCATAAGGCGGTCATTTTCTGTACAGAATTTGTACTAGGAGATTATGCATGAAAATATTTTTTCTTGCAAGCTTTTTGTGGTGGATACAGTTACTTATTTCGTTTTGTTGTTAGAGTGTATTTGTGAATAAATTGCATGTTTTGTATATTTACAAGAAAATTAAACATGATAAACTATGCGTGTATCCAAAGAAATCTGATGACCCTATACAGATTTTCGATAATTGCACCTTGCGATTGAGTCTCCTTCGTTGCGGGTGCTTTTCTTATTGTGTTTATGCGTAATAAGGAATAATTTGGCTTAAATTCACACAAAAATCACGTAAAATTCAGAAAGGCTTAACAATATAACTTTTTTATAACAACTTTAGCGTATTCTTTAAGTGAACAATGAGAGTTGAGTAATAGGGCTCTGAAGCTCTCGTGCCTATTAAACGGAAGGAGTCGTTATATGAGATCATTTAGTAAGGCAACAAAGCTTGTATTATCAATATTAATGATGATTACATGCATTAACCTTTCTACAGTTCGTGCTGAAGATGATGGTGTAAATGCGGGTGCAAATGAAGCAGAAATCACTATGCCTTCAGAAGATGTTTCTGTTGAAGAAGAATACAATGAGATAGAAACAGGAAATGAAGTTGTAGAAGAAACAACTGAAAATGTAGACGAACAAGAAAACACACAACAAGCAGAAGAAACACCTGTAACTACTGAAGTGACTGAACCAACAGGAACACCAGAAACAACAGAAGTGTCTGCTGAAGAAACAAAAGAGTCTGTAACAGTGGAAGAATCTACTGAAGAAAGTGAAGTAGCAAAAGTTGATTCTAACAAAGAAATAAATGTTTCTGAAACAACAGAACAACTTGTTGAAGAATCTTCAGAAGAAAAGACACTTGATAAAATGTCATCTGATGAATTATTTGCATATATCATGACATTAGATGCAGATCAATTAGATGCATTATATGATGAATATGAAAATCTAGATGAATTGATGGCTAATTTCACAGAAGAACAACAAGCAGAATTAGCAGAGAAGTTTGGGAGCAGTGAAGAAGATCTTGAAGTTGCTAGACATGATGATGGTAAAGAAGAACGCATTTTTGCAAGTGTTGGCGATACTATAGATTTACAAGGCTCTGAGTCGCCTAGTCATGAAAAATATTATCATTCTTGGACAGTTATATCAGGAAAGGAAGTAGTTTCACTTAACACTTTTTATGGCAGTAAAGGAAAATGTTACGCTAAAGCAGAAG
>CAVFDO010000100.1:0-7497 GCA_963621095.1 bacterium | reverse complement strand
TTCATTTTAAGCTTGAACGTGTTCTGCAAGATATTTTTTGATTTCTTCACGTGCTTCAGGTTTACAAGGTTTACATTGTTCTGGTGTAGATTCTCCATTTACTAATTTCTCAGCCATTGCAGAACAACCAGGGTTACCACAACCACCACAATTATAACCAGGAAGTAACGCTAATACATCATCAACTCTTGTATCTGGTTCAACATAGAATTTTTTTGATGCAAATCCAAGTACTGCACCTAATACTGCACCTAGAACAAGCATCAATACCAATGCTTTAACAATTGCCATTTTCTTCCTCTTTCTTTTTCTCATATACACCACGTGTAGGACAATCAGTCAACCCACATGCATTGCAATCAGGGGTTAAATTTTCACATCCTTCTGGTACGGGTGTCTTTCTATTCAATCGTAGTAGAACAACATTCAACAAGAATAATCCTGCTGCTAGTCCTACCGCAACGATCACTTTAATCATCTTATACCAATCCAGCTAATGCAGAGAAAGCTATTGCCATGATACCAGCAACAACAAACGCAATTGGGTTTCCTTGGAATGGCTTAGGAATCTTATTTTGATTTAATCTTTCTCTAATTGTCGCAAAGATTACAAGCATCAACATAAATCCAGCTGGCGTTGCGATAGAGTTGATCATTGTATTAATCAAATCATAACCTTGTGTAATGTTATCTTGTGCAACATAAAGAACTGTACAGTTTGTTGTAATCAAAGGTAAATAGATACCTAATTGCTTATATAAAGCAGGTGAATATTTCTTTACAAATAATTCTACAAATTGAACAAATGCCGCAATTAATAGAATAAATGTAATCAATTCCATATATTCTAGTCCTAATGGTACTAAAACATAATAATATAAGAAATAAGATAACACAGAAGCTCCGAAAATAACGAATATAACTGCAGCACCCATTCCAATCGCAGAATCTAAACGAGTAGAAACTCCCATGAATGGACACATACCTAAGAATTTCGTTAATACAATGTTATTGATTAACATTGCGGAAATAAATAAAGATAAAATATTTAACATTATGCTGCCTCCTTATTTGCTTCGGCTTTTGCTTTAGCTAATTGTGCAGCTTTTTCTTTTGCTGCAGCAATCTTTGCAGCTTTAGCAGCTTCTGCTTCTTCTTCAGCTAATTTATTTTTATACATTGCTACAAAAGCAGCCAATACCGCAAATGTAAAGAATGCACCTGTTTCACCAGTAAACATTGGAATTGTGAACTGTTCAGGAATCAAACGAACAGAGAAGATTACTGCACTAGAAGCAAATGGATTTGTTAATTCTAATACACCTGTTCCTAGAATTTGTCTAATCAAAGACATAACAACTAGAGACAATGTATAAGATACACCCATCATTAATCCATCCATTGCAGATTCTTTTACGTTATGATTACATGCAAATGCTTCAGCACGTCCAAGAATAATACAGTTAACAACAATCAATGATAAGAAAGCACCAAGAGCTGTATATAAATCTACAGCATATGCATTTAAGAACATTTGTAAAATCGTTACTAATGTCGCAATAACTACAATATATACAGGAATATGAATATCATCTGGTGTAATTGGAGCGAGTAAGCTAACAACAACATTACTTAATACCAATACGAAGATAACACCTGCACCCATACCTAATGCATTATTTAAAGATGTAGAAATAGCTAAAGTGGAACAGATACCTAGATATAAACCAAATACCGGGTTATCTGTAATCATCTTAGAGAAGAAGCCACGCTTTTTTGTTTTATTTTCACTCATTTTTTCTCCTCCTTACTTATTAGCTGCTAATGCAGCGTCAATCATAGTTTTCACAGCTTTTGTTGTGTAAGTTGCACCTGTTAAAGTATCCACTTCATCAGATGAAGAAACGCCTTCTAAGCTAGAAGCATCTTTGAACCAATCATCTCCAATGCCATCGCCATTATCATCGCCTTCTAGATCTTTTACAGAAGTAACTTTGCCATCTTTGACTGTAATTGTAGCTGTTAATTCACCCGCAAAACCTTTTGCCTTGCAAGCAAATACACCTTCTGATTCTTCTGTACATACAGATGCATCTTCTTCTGTAGTCTTTTCTGTCTTAGAAGATGTTGCTGTAGAAGTTTCACCACTTGCCATATCTAATGCTGCTTGAATCATGTTCTTAACACCATTTGATGTTAACGTAGCACCTGAAATCGCATCAATTTCATCAGCGGAAGATACGCCTACTAAATCAGAAGTATCAGAGAACCAATCATCTCCAACACCATCACCTTCATCACCAGTTAAATCTTTAACTGCAGCTACCTTACCATCTTTGATCTCGATTGTTGCAGATAATTCATTGAATCCAGAAGCCTTACATGCGTAAGTTCCATCACCATTATCTGTACATTCTGCATCACTTGCAGGTTGTGCGTTATTAGCACTTTCTTTCGCTGCATCAGCGTCAAAATCAATTCCTACGATTTGGTTATAAACAGTTTCTGCTTCTGTTACAGCTGCACCAACTGCTTTTGTAGTAATTGTCGCACCTGAAATCAAAGGCATAGAATCCGTTGAAGTCAAACCAACAACTTGATTTACATAATCTTCTTTAAATGCTTTATCACCCTTACCAGCAGTTTCAGAATTTTCCAATCCTTCATAACCTACGATGTTTCCATCATTGTCAAAGGCAATCGCAAATTTGAATCCATCTGAAGAATAACCTGTATTATGTAATGTGAATACATATCCTTCTCCATCTGCTTCATAAATACCATCAATTAACTCAGTATCATCTGTTTTATATTGATCTGTAACATCTGTAAATGTTCCATTTGGGAAAAAGTTTTCTAATGTTGCTTCAACTTGTTTTAATGAGTTTGCTGCAATCACTGGAGCTGTTACGGCGTTTACTGCAGAAAGTAATAAACCTGCACATGCACTAACAACACCTAAAAGAACAGTCTTATAAATACTTGAATTCTTATCCATATGACCCTCCTTATGCGATATCCACTGTTTCTACAACAGCAGATTCATTTGTACTAGTAGATGCTGATTCATTGGACGTACTTAATGTAGCACCAACAAGAACAGTGATTATAACTGCGATTGCAGAGATAATCATTACATTCTTCTTTAACTTCGAAGCATCTTTGATTTGTGAACCATCACATGCCTTATCAATTGCTGGAGTCAACATATTCATCAAAAGAATTGAGAATAATGCACCATCTGGTAAAGATGCCTTCCAACGAATCAATAATGTTAAGCAACCTGCACAAATCGCAAATAAATACTTTCCAGGAATAGAGACTGGTGTTGTTACTGGGTCTGTAATCATAAATACGCCACAGAACAATACACCACCAACCAATAAGTTAAATATCGCAAATTGAATACCAGATCCATGAACCAATCCAGTAATTAAAGAAATTACAAATACAGTAACAAAGTATGTTATGGATAATCTTGCATCAATTGCTTTCTTATAAATTAAGAATGCACATAATAGAATCAATAACAATGCACAACTTCCACCAATAACTGTAGCGTAATTACCAATAAACATTGATCCAATTCCACCAAAGCTATCAATTACACTTGATAAAGCTGTCTTACCAGATGCCCAACCTTGTGTAGACATACTTGTCAATGGTGTAGCACCAGATAAAACATCTGTTGTTACCTTTGCATCTACGCTTGATCCAAAGCTATTCATGATCAAAGCTTCACCAAATGCTGCAGGGTTAAAGATATTTTGACCAAAGCCACCAAATACGAGCTTACCAAATACAATAGCAATAACTGTAGATACAAATATTGCATAATAACTTACATCAATCTTTGTAATCAAAACAATGATGATACCTGTAATCCAACCATAAGAGCGAGAAACATCTTTCAAAATGTTCTTTGATTTGATGATTTTAAAATAAATTGCTTCTGTTAAGACAGCTGCTACTACAGCACATAAAGTCATCAATACAACTCTAAGTCCGTATTGGAACCCAAATTGAACTCCATAAGATATCGCAGAATAAACAGCGACACATAATAGAGCAATTGTTACATAACGCATGATATCTGTTGTAGACAACTTGTTACGATAGTTTGGAGAAGGTTTAAATGTAAACTTCATACTTATTTCTTACCTCCTTGTAAACGAAGGAAATTCTTAGCACGTCTTACATTTTCTGTCACATCAATCTTAGATGGACAAATATATGTACACAAACCACATTCAATACAATCCATTGTATGTAATTTATTTAATGTAGCTTCATCCTTCACTTTTCCAGCTGCAGCGATACGTACTGGTTGTAAACCAGATGGACATGTTGTAGTACAATTGCCACAACGCAAGCATGCAACTTCATCCTTTTCTTTATTTTCTAATACTGTTAGACCATTATTCTGTGGAGCAATTACAAATTGATCATTTGGAATTGTTTTACCCATCATTGGTCCTCCAGCAATCAACAATACATTCTCTACACCATCTTTGTATCCACCAACAGCTTCAATAATTTCACAAGCTTTTGTACCAACAGGTACATAAACATTCTGTGGATTCTTTAAAGCATCACCAGATACAGTGATATATTTATGCGTAATAGGCATACCATTTACAATGGCATTGCCTAAGGCAATCGCTGTAGATGCATTGTTTAAAATCATACCAGCTTCAATTGGAAGCATGTTATATCTTTTCTTTGTCAATTCATAAACAAGAGTACGTTCCCATCCCATTGGGTAATAATTAGGAACAGTTCTTACTTCAATTGGAGTACCTTCAAATGTTTTACGAAGTTCTTCAATTTGTTTTTTCTTGTCTTCTTTGATTGCGATGCAACCTTTCTTAGCCTTAGATAATTTAAATAAAGCTAATGTACCAGTCTTTAATAGTTCTAGATTTTCTTCAATATTTTTGTAATCTGCAGTTAAATAAGGTTCACATTCAACTGCGTTCACTGCAAATAAATCTACATTTTCTGGTTTTAAATATTTTACATATGTAGGGAAACCTGCACCACCAAGTCCAAGCATTCCAGCATTCTTTACGAATTCTAGAAGTTCTTCCCAACTAGCTTTTTCATAATCAAATACCGCAAAAGCTCTTTCTGCAGTATTTTTATGATCATTCTGGATTTTTAGATGATCTGCCTGTGCCATGCCAGATGTCATGAATTTTTCAATCGCAGTTACTTTACCAGAAACTGGAGAGAAAAGAGGCAAATAGAAACGATCGTTTCTTTCAGCAATTTTTGTACCAACTTTTACTTCATCACCAACTTGTACACATGGAGTGCATGGGGCATTTCCATTCACAAGTGGAATATAGACATATTCTGGATCGATTGACTTTAATACTTCTTTATTAATCGTTAGATCCTTATGTCCATCTAGGTGATAATGCATTGGTCCTGTAAACAATGACATATTGTCCTATCCTCCTAACAAACAGTTCTATCATACCATTTTTTTACATGTTTATCCAAAGAATCCAAGATTTCTACACACTTTATCGCATACAGATCCACAAATTTGTATGCGATTACAAAATTAGCATGAATACATGAATAATTGAACAGGAATTGAAGTGTTTGGTTTTATGAGATTTGCGTGATAAAATAGCGCAGTTATGAAAAATAAATTATTAAAAATGATATTAGTTGCATCCATTTTAACAGGATGTTCCACAAAAACAGATTCTTCTAAAACAAGTACTGTTACAGATTCTTATTCCAATACATCTTTAACAGAAGTATTTGATACTGTGTATTCTTTTAAAGAATATTCTACAAATCATGATTTATCTGTTTCACACTTCAAGGCAAGTGAAAAACTACTACAAAAATATACGCAATTATTTGATATCTATAATGATTATGATGGAATTAACAATTTAAAGACAATCAATGACAATGCAGGAATTCAACCTGTTGAAGTTGATCAAGCAATTATCGATTTATTAGATGAAGCGAAAAAATTCTATGACTACAGTAATGGTGAATTTGATATCACTATTGGTTCATTACTCAAAGTATGGCATTCATATCGAGAAGAAGGTATCGAAAAGAATGACGCCGGTGAGCTTGGAGAATTACCTACTGAAAAAGAATTAAAAGAAGCTGCCTCTCATAAAGGATGGGATAAAGTAGAAATTGATTATGACAAGAAAACCGTTTATATCACAGATAAAGATGTTTCTTTAGATGTAGGTGGTATCGCAAAAGGTTACGCAACAGAATTAGTCGCTCAAACAATGCAGGATACTGGTATGACATGTGGTATTTTAAATGTTGGAAGAAATATTCGTTTGATTGGAAAGAAAGATTCTTCTAATTGGACAGTTGGTATTACTGATCCAGATGGTGATCCTGATGGTAACTATCCGAATGGTTTAGTTGTATTATCTTTGGATAGTGAAGATAGTATTGTTACAAGTGGTGATTATGAACGTTATTATAAAGCAGTTGATGGAAATATATATCCACATATTGTAGATCCAGAAACAATGTATCCTGCTCGTTACTATCGATCTGTTTCTATCATCACAAAAGATTCTGGTGTGGCAGATTGTTTATCCACTTCATTATTTACAATGTCTATTGAAGAAGGAAAAAAATTATTAAAAGCATACTCCGAAGCAAGCGGAAATGAATGTGATGCGGTATGGATCGTAGAAAATTCTAAAACGCAAGACCAACAAGGAAAGAAAGTTGGTAATTATACTGTTATTTATACAGATGGATTGGAGGATAAAATCGTTTGGAATTAATTTTAGATATTTTATTGGATACATTTGAAGATGTATTAAAAATCATTCCATTTTTGTTTTGTATCTATTTGATACTCGAATGGATGGAACAAGAAGCAGGACATAAAATGGAGCACTTTCTAGAAAAACATAGAAAAGTAAATCCATTAGCTGGAACATTATTTGGTTTATTACCATCATGTGGTTTTGCGGGAGCTGCTTCATCCCTATATGCGACAGGTGTCATATCAGCAGGAACACTTGTTGCAGTATATTTAGCTAGTTCTGATGAAATGATGTCCATCATGATTTCTAAACAAGCACCATTATCATTAATGTTACCAATCTTAGGAATTAAACTCATTGTAGGAATCATTGCGGGCTACTTACTAGATGTGCTTAGTAAGCATCGAGCAATCAATGTACAGGAATTCTGTGAAGCAGAACATGATGATCATTCTCATGGGATTTTATACAGTAGTATCATGCATACAATAGAAGTAACTATCTGGCTATTTATTATCACATTCTTATTCAATGGATTTGTAGAATGGATTGGACAAGATACGTTATATCAATTCATTGTAAGTCATCCAAATAAATCTGTTTTAGTTTCTAGTTTAGTAGGAATGATTCCAAGTTGTGCATCATCCATTCTTCTAACAACGATGTATATTGAAGGTGTTATTACTTTTCCCGCAGTATGTGCAGGATTACTTGTAAATGC
>CAVFDO010000099.1:0-7513 GCA_963621095.1 bacterium | reverse complement strand
TGGTTACATAAAAAAGGAAAAGACAAAGTTAAAATAGCAGTAATAATGTTATTAAACGGAACATCAAAAAAGACAATACTGTTTATATGGATAGTACTGATTGTTACATCTATTATTTCAGTTATTGGATTAGGAGGAATCAGTGGATTTTGTGGATTATTTTCATTACTATCTATTCCAGTTTCTGTGTTTTATACAACTTTTTGGTTTTTGATTAAAAGAAGTAATTATGATTATAGCTAACGGAGAAGAAGAATATGGCTAAACCTCAAAATAAAATCTTATATCTGTTATTTATTAGTATTATTGTGAGTATATTCGTATTTTTAGTATTTGTTTATTTACTGAAAAATAATTTGTTTTTTATATCTTCTACTGTTGCAGGTAATGTATTGAAATTCTTCTTTGATTTTATAATCTATGGAATTGTATTTGATCCTATTGGCTATGCTATTATTTATTATTTAGTAAAAAAATATCACGAAAAAAATAAAGATATCAATAAAACAATCGTATATGCATTTCTAAGAGAAGAAACAAAAAGAGACCTACTTATTTTTTGGAGTATTGATTTTATTTGTTTGATTTTAACGTTTATACCTTTATCTATTACTATTCATATTTATGCTGAATTGTATATTTTCTTTCTTACTCCTTTTCTTGTATTCCATTCTGTTTTCATGTTTTTAGCAGAAAAAAATAATCTTCGTTAATAGGAGGAAATAAATGAACACGATTGTACATACTATGACATTAATGCTAATTTATAGGATTCTTTCAATAAAACAATCTCAAAGAATGGTATTTTGGATCATTGTGCTATTTGTTTCTATGCTTATATCTATATTTCATCTACATATTTTTATTGAAACAATCATTATATCTATTACATTTGCCATTTGCAGTTATACATCAACAAAAAAATGCAATTTCAATTTCATTTGGTTAATATCTAATACATTTTTTCTTTGTAGTTTGCGCTATAACGTACATGGATTTTTCATTTTTAAACAACAATCTAGTAATTATGAATCTTTGATTGCTTCTGCTGTACAGATTCTGTTTTTGTTTCTTCTTTATTTCTCAAAAAAAGAAGATTCTCAAAATCAAACAAATAAAGAAATAATCATATCCAGTTTCATAGAAGTACTGATTGCTTGTACAAGTTTCATTTTAATTGCAGGATTAGAAGAATCTAGAATGACTTTTTATTGGATTGTTTCTTCTATTATTTCATTTGTTATGATTTCTTTTTGTATTCTTTTCTATCATCTCCAAAAACAAGACTTTCTTTTAAAAGAAATGAAAGAAAGAGAGCTTCTGTTAAAACTTTCCAAAAATCAATATGATTTTGCTTGTCAAAAAGAAGATGAACTTTCCAAATATAAACATGATGCCTTACATCATCTACATACTTTATATGAATTTCTAGATAATCATGAAATAGAAAAATCTAAAGAATATTTAGAATCTCTAACAAATGATTTAAATTACGAACATTCGATGCATTACTCCACTAATATTCATATGGATGCTTTGTTGCAGTATAAAGTCCTGCAATATTTAGATGTTCACTTTGAAATCAAGATGCATATTAAAAAAGATAATTGCGATGATTTAATTGACTTCTGCCTTCTTTTATCTCATTTAATTGATTATTGTATAGGTCTCATTCTCGAAAAGAATTTATCTAAGGAGCTAACAATTCATTGCTTACAAAAAGAAAAACAAATCTTACTAGAAATTTCAACTAACTCTTTTAACAAAACAAATACAGATTCTTTACCAGAATCAATACAAGAAATAATACGAAAAAATCAAGGAACAATACAGGAAATGATAGATCACAAATATCGTATCCAAATATCTTTTATAGTAAAATAGTTCTATGACAAAAGAACTTGAAATCAAAACAATTGGTTGTCCATTCAGAAAGAAGAATAAATTATGTACATCTGAAATACGTTTGTTTAAACCATTACCTTTAGATGTACAAGAATATCTCGTTAATAATTCTGAACATATTCAATATCCAAAAGGAAAAATATTAGCACATGAAGGTGATCAGATAGACGCTGTCATTATTATTCGACATGGACGTATCAAAACATGTAGATACGATGTGAATGGAGATGAATATATCATGGATATCTTACATGAAGGACAGGCTATTTGGCATGATATGTTTTTGAATGATTATAAATATCATTATGATATTGTTACATTAACAGATGTTATGATTTGTAAGATCAAACGTTCCGATTTCATGCATCTTTTAAGCAAATATCCAAATGCTGCGATGTCTTTGATTGCGATGCTTTCTACAGAACTACAAGAAGCTAAAGAAAAAACACAACTTCTTTCCATTCGTCAACCACTCATTCGTTTGGCAGGTTTCTTATTAAATAAAGATAAAACTTGTACAAACCATGAGATTCATATGAAGTTAGATGATATTGCCGCATCTATTGGTTTACGTGCTGAAACGGTTTCTCGTTGTATTTCTAAATTAGAGAAAAAGAATTTGATTGTTCGTTTAGGACAAGGAAACTTGAAAGTCATTGAAAGAAATCAATTAATTGAATTATATAATTCAGGCAAAAACCTTTAAAATTTGATTACAATCAAGGAATTACTCTTTTTATAAGAGTAATTTATTTTTAGATAGTGAAAAAGCTATCAAGAAGGGAACCATATGACACTCGCAAATGTACATTCTATTGAAACTTTTGGATCTGTTGATGGTCCTGGATTACGCTATATTTTATTTTTAAAAGGTTGTCATTTACGCTGTGCTTTTTGTCATAACGCAGATACTTGGGATACCCATTCAGATGATCAAAGAAGTGTTGAACAAATTCTAAATCACGCAGAAAGATATCGTAGTTATTGGGGAAAAGATGGTGGTATTACAGTCAGTGGCGGTGAACCTCTTCTACAAATAGATTTTTTATTAGAATTATTTAAAGAAGCAAAGAAGAGAAATATCAATACATGTATTGATACAGCTGGTGAACCATTTACATTAGAAGAAAGTTGGTTTCATAAGTTTGAAGAATTAATGCAGTATACAGATATCTTATTAGTAGATAT
Organism: bacterium; assembly: GCA_963621095.1. Taxonomy (GTDB): domain Bacteria; phylum Bacillota_I; class Bacilli_A; order Erysipelotrichales; family Erysipelotrichaceae; genus Bulleidia. Next base: position 4,420 of record CAVFDO010000099.1, on the reverse strand, counting down.
CAAACATATTGATGAAAAGAAACATATCAAACTTACAGGAAAAGCAAATAAAAATATCCTACAAATGTTTCAATATCTTTCTCAAATCAATAAACCAATTTGGATTAGACAAGTACTAGTTCCTGGTTGGACAGATGATATCAATGATTTAAAGAAAACTAGGAAGTTCATTGAAACATTACAAAATGTGAAAAAAATTGAAATTCTTCCATATCACAATATGGGTGCATATAAATGGGAAAAACTTGGAATGAAATATCCATTAGAGAATGTAAAAGGTCCAAGTGCAGAATCAATAGAAACTGCTGAAAAAGTTTTAAACGGAAAAATCCGTTAAATAGAAAGAAAGGATGATATTATGAAACAAGAATGGAGAAGTTTTAAAGGTGGTCATTGGGTAGATGACATCAACGTACGTGATTTTATTCAAAACAACTATACACAGTACGAAGGTGATGAATCATTCTTAGCTGATGCTACTGAAGCAACAAACACGCTTTGGGACAAAGTACAAGCTTTACAAAAAGAAGAGCGTGCAAAAGGAGGCGTTTTAGAATGTGAAACTGAAGTCGTTTCCTCTTTAACAGCCTATGGTCCTGGATATATTGATCCAGAAACAAAAGATCTAGAAAAGATCGTTGGTTTACAAACAGATAAACCACTCAAACGTGCATTTATGCCTTATGGTGGTATTAAGATGGCACAACAAGCTGCTGAAACTTATGGTTATAAGATCAATGAAAAGTATGACAAGATCTTCAATGAATATCATAAGACACATAACCAAGCAGTATTTGATGCTTATACACCAGAAATGAAAGCTGCTAGACACTCTCATATCGTTACTGGTCTTCCTGATACTTATGGTAGAGGTAGAATCGTTGGTGACTATAGAAGAGTTGCATTGTATGGTATTGATCGTTTAATTGAAGGCAAACAAAATGACATGGCTTATTGTGGTCATGGTGATATGACTGATGACATCATTCGTCAAAGAGAAGAAATCGCTGAACAAATTCGTGCATTAAAAGGCATGAAAGAAATGGCTAAGATCTATGGTTATGATATTTCTAAGCCAGCTCAAAACGCTCATGAAGCAATTCAATGGTTATACTTTGGATACTTAGCAGCCATCAAAACACAAAATGGTGCTGCGATGTCAGTTGGTAGAGTTTCTACTTTCTTAGATATCTATATTGAAAGAGATCTTCAAGAAGGAACAATCACAGAAAAAGAAGCTCAAGAAATGATTGACCACTTAACAATGAAGTTCCGTATGGTTAAGTTCGCAAGAATCCCTTCATACAATCAATTATTCTCTGGTGACCCTGTATGGGCAACACTTGAAGTTGGTGGTCTAGGACAAGATGGAAGACACATGGTTACAAAGAACGACTATCGTTTCTTACATACATTAGAAAACATGGGACCTTCTCCAGAACCAAACTTAACAGTTCTATATTCTAAGAGATTACCAGATAACTTCCGCACATATGCTGCTAAGATTTCCGTATCTACAAGTAGTATCCAATACGAAAATGATGATGTTATGAGACCAATTTGGGGCGATGATTACAGCATTTGTTGTTGTGTATCCGCTACTGAAACTGGTAAAGAAATGCAGTTCTTCGGTGCACGTGCAAACTTAGCTAAGTGCTTGCTATACGCTATCAATGGTGGTAAGGATGAAAAGTTCTTAGATAAACAAGGCAATCACATGCAAGTAGGTCCAGAACTAGCACCTATCACTTCTGAATATCTTGATTATGATGAAGTAATGCATAAGTATGACCTCATGATGGATTGGTTAGCAGGTCTATATGTTAATATCTTAAACCTCATCCAATACATGCATGATAAATATTATTATGAAGCTGCTGAAATGGCATTGATTGATACAAATGTAAGAAGAACATTCGCAACTGGTATTGCTGGATTCTCACACGTTGTAGACTCATTAAGTGCTATCAAGTACGCCAAAGTTAAAACAGTACGTGATGAATCTGGTCTAGTAACAGATTACATCGTTGAAGGTGATTTCCCACGTTATGGTAACGATGATGAAAGAGCTGATGATATTGCGGTATGGTTACTCAAAGAATTCATGCATAAGATTGAAAAATATCATACATACAGAGATTCTGAACCAACTACATCTATCTTAACAATTACATCTAACGTAGTTTATGGTAAAGCTACAGGTGCATTACCAGATGGTAGAGAAGCATACGCTCCATTCTCACCTGGTGCTAACCCAGCATATGGTGCTGAAAAGAACGGCTTACTAGCATCTCTAAACTCTGTTGCGAAAGTTCCATATGAATATGCATTAGATGGTATCTCTAATACACAAACAATTTCTCCAAGTGCTTTAGGTCATACAGATGATGAACGTAAGAAGCAATTGGTAAATGTTCTTGATGGATATTTCTCACAAGGTGCACACCACCTCAATGTCAATGTATTTGGTATTGATAAGTTAAAGGACGCAATGGAACATCCAGAAAAACCAGAATATGCTAACTTCACAATCCGTGTATCTGGATACGCTGTTAAGTTCATTGACCTAACTCGTGAACAACAATTAGACGTTATCGCACGAAACGCACACGAAACTCTATAAGAAAATTGAACTAGGGAAACCTAGTTCTTTTTTTATACAAAAAAAGCTTCTGAATAGAACTATATATGTCACTCTATGTAGATATTTATCAAATCTTTTTGTCCGTTTTATTGCATATTTTTATGGACAGATTCTTAGACGTCACTTGTCTATTTGTCCGCAATATGATATATTTTTAAGGACAAAAGGTGATTAATATGTCATTTTCAAAAAAAATAGAAGAAAAAATTGATAATGCGGATTTTGGAAGTGTTTTTATCATTTCTGATTTCACAGATTTAGCTAACTACGATACCGCAAGAAAAACCTTATCTAGACTCGAAAACAATAAAAAGATTAAAAAGATTTATAGAGGTATCTATTATAAACCTAAGTTCAGCAAACTTTTAAATGAACCTGTCGCACCTAACATAAGCAATGTTGCGGAAGCAATTGCTAGAAATTATGGGTGGTCAATCACCCCTTCTGGTGAAACCGCACTTAATTTACTTGGCATATCCACTCAAGTTCCAGGACGATATTCATACATTTCTTCCGGACCTTATAGAAGCTACACAATTGGAAATTCCAAGATTGAATATGTCCATAGAAATGATAAAGACATTAATAGCAAGTCTTATCAAACAAGGCTCATTATTCAAGCTATCAAATCTATAGGCAAAGATAGAATCAATGATTATATTCCTCAATTCAGGAAAAAAATTTCACAAGAAGATAAGGAACTCATTTTAAAGGAAGGCCAAAGATCTACAGCTTGGGCATATGCTGCAATTAAAAAAATTGCCAAGGAGGAATTTAATTAAATGTATCGTATAGCTAAAACCAATGAGCGAGAAGAATTGTTCATAAACACTGCTGCCAAAATGGGTATCGATCCTGCAATTGTTGAAAAGGATTTCTGGGTTTGCTTAACACTCGATTATCTATTTCATCATTCTAAGTGGAAATCAGCATTTGCTTTCAAAGGTGGAACAAGTCTTAGTAAAGTGTATAACCTAATTGAACGTTTTTCTGAAGACATTGATCTAATCTTGGACTGGCAAGTTATTGGATACGCAAAAAACGAGCCTTGGGAAGAACGTTCAAATACCAAGCAACAAAAGTTCATAGCTGATTCAAAAGATAGACTTTTCAAATATCTTGCCGAGGATTTCCTTCCCAATTTCAAAGCCGATATGGAGAAACTTCTTGGCCAGCCATTACATATTTTCATTACAGAAGAAGATTCTGGCATAGTTAATTTTGAATATCCAAGTCTTTTTAAAGACGACTCCATTCTACGTGTGATTCGTCTAGAAATCGGAGCTCTTGCAGCATGGTCTCCAACACAAAAAGCCACTGTATCCCCTTATGTCGCTGACTATTATCCTCAGGTATTCGAACAAAAGAATACTGAAATCATTACGACTACTGCTGCCAGAACTTTTTGGGAGAAAGCTACTATTTTACATCAGGAGGCATTTAGACCAGATGGTTCACTTATACCAGCTAGATATTCTCGTCATTATTATGATATTTACTGTATGGCAAATTCCAAAGTGAAAGAAGCGGCTTTAGCTCTTCCAGAATTACTTACTCACGTTGCAGAATTCAAACAGAAATTTTATCCTCGTAAATGGGCAAAATATGAACTTGCTCGTATAGGAACCTTAAAGTTGTATCCAACTGAACACAGCATCCCTGAAATCAGAAATGATTACGCAAAAATGCGTAACATGATTTATGGAAACTATCCTGATTTTGATGAAATTTTAGATTCAATAAAGAAACTTGAAAATGAAATAAACTCAAAATAAA